>JAYVJH010000092.1:0-10319 GCA_043769455.1 Runella sp.
TAGTCTATCACTTTTTTTGTGCCAAAACACGCAAGTTTCTATGATTGTCGCCATATTGGTCTAACTCAAAGCCGATGCTATCTTTGTCTGAAACAGATACAGGGACATTGGTTTTTTGAAATTTATTTCTGACTACCAACCCAACTTTTTTAAGGAAACCCGCCTCTAAACTATCTATATAGTCATATTTCTTTCCTGCCGTTTGCAGAGACAATATCGCCATATTGTGTTCTGTCAGAATGTGTCTGAGAGTATCAATGTCCCACAGACAAATATGTGGTGAGTGCCGGCGCTCACATTTTAAGTTAAAAATATTGAGATTGGGCATTTCCCAAAGCAACACGCCACCAGGTTTGAGAAGTGCCATACATTTTTCTATAAACAAATGAGGCTCAACTACATGCTCAAACACGTGAGATGTAATCAGTACATCTACCGAGTTTTTTAGACTTGAAATATCATCAATACCTCCATACAAAAACTCAAAACCAGACTTATGAAGCGTATCGACTGTTTTTTGGTCGTATTCGACTCCAATATAACGGGTATTTGGAAAAACTTGACTAAACCCAAATAACAAATGACCAAAACCACAACCCAAGTCCAAAACTGTTTGAGGTTCTGAATCAATATGTTGCTGATACAGTTTGGCCAATGCTCGCCCTCTGGAAACCGAAAAAAGATTGTCTTTCGGAAATTGTGCCAAATCTATTTTATAAATATCGTCACGGTCGTATTGATACTTATAATATTCTGTGATTTGTGCATCTGTAAAAACCCGATTGATTTGATTTAGACCACATTTTTTACATTTTATTATTCTACAATTCAAAAAAATATCGTCTGATTGTGTGGCACGATAAGGCATAATATCCTCAAATTCTGAATGTTTACAGATATAGCAAGTCATGGTTTAATTAAAAAATAAGGTTGGCCAACGATTAAACAACAATTAAAGTAAGCAAATGTAACCCATTTTTTGTTTTGCAGAAAGGATATTAAAACAATAAAAAATTTGATACATTGATAGTCAAATATTTACAGTTTTTAAACTTATAAAAATGAATATTTAAACATTACATACCCTGACACAACAACGTTATTGGAGCTTTTAGATTTATTTTTAAATATAACTCCTATTACGCAACTAAAAAATAACACTGTAGGTGTGTACTGTTTGTAGTAGTAGTAGTTATAGATTGTCCAAAACCGCCATTATGGCATGAAAAATTAAATTAAATCTTGTAACAACAGACAAAATGACATACTCAAAAAATATCTCAATAATTTATTTTTATTTTTAACTATTTGGTTATCAATATTTTAAATACTAATATAGTCTTTGAGGCGCAATATCTTGAAATTGATTGGTACAACATTTGAAGAATAGTTTGTAACGCTCAATGATGGGCGCATAAACTCAAAAACACATAGCAATAATGAAAACATTAGTAAACACCCGTAATTTTCCCGTATTTTTTGATGGCTTGTTCAGTAAAGACCTCAACACAAACCTTTTGGAACGTACTCAAAGATTTTCTGCACAAGAGCCAGCAGTAAATATAATTGAAAACGAAGCTGGTTTCCGATTAGATGTAGCTGCGCCTGGTTTACAAAAAGAAGATTTTAAAATCAATTTTGAAAACAATTTATTGACCATTTCGGCCAAAATAGAAGCCCAAGCCTCAGAAATTACCGAAAAATACTCACGTAAAGAGTTTAGTACTGGCTCATTCAGTCGCTCGTTTACGTTGCCCAATAGTATTGATGGAGAACAAATAAAGGCCATTTATAACAATGGTATTCTGAAAGTTGAACTTCCCAAAAAAGAAGAGGCAAAAAAACACCCACGTGCCATCGAAGTAGCCTAAGTATTACGAAAAATTAAAAAATCTCTGGTAGTTCTTTTGCAAGAAAGAGTTGCTATAGATTTTTTTTGAATCAAAAAACATTTTTCCAATAAACTTTTTGTAAGTTTGCAACGGCAAATCAGAACTACCAGCTCCTTCCGAATCCCCCAGGTCTTGACCGAAGCAAGGGTAGGTAGTTGTAGCGGTGAGATTCAGGTTTGCCATTTTTTTTTATCTTTACTACACTTTTAGGGTTTATAAACACATCACTGCACAATGAAATTTTTTATTGACACTGCCAACCTCAACGAAATCCGTGAAGCCTACGACCTGGGCATACTCGACGGTGTAACGACAAACCCCTCGCTGATGGCCAAAGAAGGCATATCGGGCAAAGACCGCATTATGTCGCACTACAAAGCGATTTGTGATATTGTGGACGGTGATGTGAGCGCAGAAGTGATTTCGATTGATTTTGATGGCATGATTCGAGAAGCCGAAGAGTTAATTGACATTGATGACAAAATAGTAGTAAAAGTACCAATGACCAAAGACGGTATCAAGGCCATTAAGTACCTGACAGACAAAGGCGTAAGAACAAACTGTACGCTTGTTTTCTCGGCAGGGCAAGCACTTGTGGCCGCCAAGGCAGGTGCTACCTATGTATCGCCGTTTATTGGCCGCTTAGACGATATTTCGTTCGATGGTATGGAATTGATAGACCAAATAGTGTCTATTTATCAAAACTACAACTTCCAAACAGAAGTGTTGGCGGCTTCTATTCGCCACCCCATACATATCTTGAAATGTGCCGAAATCGGGGCTGACGTTGTTACTTGCCCGCTCAGTGTTATATTACAACTACTCAAACACCCATTGACCGACAGCGGCCTCGAAAAATTCTTGTCCGACTATCAAAAAGGGAACTCATAAACTGAAATTAGACATTGGACGTTGGACTTTGAATATTTTTTGAACAAAAACGCTAATCCAATGACTAACGACCAATGATTAACGACCAATGACTGCATTTTCTGAAAATCCTGTTGTAGAACTTCAAAACGCTGATATTTATCAGGGCCAGAAATTAGTATTGGCCGATGTTAATTTTGAAGTCAAAAAAGGTGAATTTATTTTTTTGATAGGCCGAACAGGAAGCGGCAAAAGCTCTCTTCTCAAAACGCTTTATGCCGACCTTTGGTTAGAATCTGGTACGGCTGAGGTAGCTGGCTATCAGATTCAAAAAATAAAACGAGCCGAAATACCGTTTTTGAGACGAAAGATAGGCATCGTCTTTCAAGATTTTCAATTATTTCAGGATAGAAGTGTCGAAGAAAATTTGGAATTTGTACTCAAAGCAACTGGCTGGAAAAGTCTGTCGGACATCAAAAATCGAATTGCCGAAGTATTGATGGAAGTTGGCTTAGGTACATCGGCTCAAAAAATGCCACATCAGCTATCGGGCGGCGAGCAGCAGCGGGTGGTCATTGCCCGTGCCATGCTCAACGAACCCGAAATACTAATTGCCGACGAACCAACAGGAAATCTTGACCCAGTGGTTGGCGAACAAATTATGGATTTATTTCTCAAAATCAACACTGCTGGAACGGCTATTTTGATGGCTACTCACAATTACGAATTTTTGAAAAAATACCCAGCTCGAATCCTAAATTGTGCAGATGGCGCAGTTACTGAGATAAAGTAACCGCCCGCATTATACCCTCTTTAAGCGCATAAGTTGAGCATTTAATGTGCTTGATGTCAAATGTTGTTAAAACATAATTTATCAACACCACGGCAACCACAATCATATCTACTCGTAGTTCTATCATGCCGCCAACGGCCATTCGCTCTGCTCGGTTTTTGGTAACCAACAACCCGTAAATTCTCATAAACCCTGTAACAGATAAATCAAAATTAGTTTGCTTCACATCTGGTAACTCCCCTACTCGATTTATAAAGTCTATATCAACTAATGTATCAAAAGCCCCAGACGAGCCGACCAAAACCGTGGGCGCATACTGATGAATGGCATTGTGAAGAGCTAATAACTGTTCTTGAAAATAGGTATTCAGTCGTCTGACGGCCTGCAAACTGATAGGGTCGGTGGTCATAAATTTTTCCATTAGTCGCTGGCCACCAATTTCAAAACTTTGTTTCCAGTAAATCCTGTCGGCATTGGCAATAATAAACTCGACCGAACCACCACCAATATCCATGATGAGCGATGGTTCGGTTTCTAAGTCAAGTGCTAATTTTACGCCCCCATAAATCAAGTCCGCCTCTCGCTCGCCCGAAATAATCTGAATCCTGATACCCGTTTCATTTTCTACAATCTGACAAAACTCTATTTTGTTGCTTGCATTTCTGATTGCACTCGTGCCAATGGCAGTTACATTGGCTAAGTCTATCTGGTATTCGTCTATTTTTTGTTTGAATAACCGCAGCACCCCCACCGCTCGCACAATGGCTTGGGGCGCAATAACCCCTTGATTGATACCCGATTGGCCAATTTTGGCAGCAACGTGGTCTTTATAAATTTGCTCAACGCACGAACCACGTTGTTCTATAATCAACAAGTGAAAAGTATTTGTGCCGAGATCAATAATAGCTTTTTTCATAAAAAAATATTTTTTTGCAAAAATAAGTTGATTTTTACAAATTGATACCTTACTTTTGCAGTCCGAAACTAAAAGAAGATAAATAAAAGTAACTCAAAGATAAATAATCGCAAAATGCTCATCATACAAATCAAAGAAAACGAATCGGTTGATAAAGCTCTCAAACGCTTCAAGAAAAAATTTGAGAAAACTGGTGTACTAAAGGAACTACGCTCACGCACTGCGTTTCACAAGAAGTCAGTACGTCGCCGCCAAGAAGTTATCCACGCCACGTATGTTCAGAACAAGCGCCTCAACGAAGGTCTGTAATGCGGTTGTAAGAAACCAATAAATATATTAGGCCAGCTACCAAACAAGTAGCTGGCTTTTGGTTTTGATGTTATATTAAAACAATTTCGTACTTTTGGGTGTTTGTAAGTAAGTAAATCAATAAATTTTAAATAAAATGGCAACTATAAAAGCGTTTTTCATTATGTTAATGTCGTTAATCACAGGTCTATTTGCAGACAAAAAAGAAGCTCTCAAAGGGCCGCAAAATGCCAAGTCAGCCAAATCATTTTATGAATTTAAAATGCCCTCACTGGTCGGTGCAGAGTCAATAGACTTTAGTAAGTACAAAGGCAAAAAGATTGTCATACTCAACACAGCCTCAAAATGTGGCTACACATCTCAGTACGAAGACTGGCAGAAATTTTACGAACTGCACGGAGATAAGGTCGTTGTCTTGGGCTTTCCTGCCAATAATTTTGGCTCGCAAGAGCCTGGAACGAGCGATGAAATTGCTACATTTTGCAAAAAAAACTATGGCGTAACGTTCCAAATGTTTGCCAAAATAGACGTAACAGGAGCCAACCAACACCCGCTGTACAAATGGCTTTCAGACAAAAACTTGAATGGCTGGAATGACAAAGCACCAACTTGGAACTTCTGTAAGTACGTCGTCAATGAGCAAGGTCAGCTAACTAACTTTTTTGCATCAGGGGTTAAGCCCAACGATGCTGAGTTTAAAAAAGCAGTTGGTTTGTAAAAACATTTTGACAACAAAAAGCCAAAGAGTCGTGATGCAATGCTAAATTGCGCCACGACTCTTTGGCTTTGTTGTTATTCCAAAACTAAAAAAAGTGGTACCACAACGACAAAATATTTCAACGGGGGCAGTCTGGGAGGCTGCGGTAGGCTACTCACGTGCAGTCAGAATTGGAAACGTAATTGAAGTATCTGGAACGGTTGTCAGCGATGACAACGGTACAGTAGGCTTGAATGATGTCTATGCACAGGTAAAATTTATAATTCAAAAAATAGAAAAAGCATTGAAGCAAACTGGTGCGGGGCTATCTGATGTAGTCAGAACTCGTATTTTTGTAACTAATATATCAGACTGGCAAGAAGTAGGCCGAGCGCATGGCGAGTTTTTTAAAGATATTCGCCCCTGTACTACAATGGTTGAAGTATCTGGGCTGATAAGCAACGAGTATTTAGTAGAAATAGAAGCAACGGCCATTATTCAGTAGTCAATCATTCATCAATTCACTTATTATTTTCAATGTCTCGATTAGTAAAAATAGGTTTAGTTCAAATGTCTTGCACGGCAAGCGTAGAAGATAATTTTCAGAAAGCAATCAATAAAATTCGTGAAGTGGCCGCACAAGGCGCACAAATTGTGTGCCTACAAGAGTTGTTCAAATCATTGTATTTTTGTGATGTCGAAGACCATGCAAACTTTGGCTTAGGCGAAGCTATTCCTGGCGAAACAACAGTTGTTTTAGGGCATTTGGCCAAAGAATTGGGTGTAGTGATTATCGCTTCATTGTTTGAAAAACGTGCGCCCGGGCTGTACCACAACACAACTGCCGTCTTGGACGCTGATGGTAGTTATTTGGGTAAATACCGCAAAATGCACATTCCGGACGACCCAGGTTATTATGAAAAATTTTATTTTACAGAGGGCGATTTGGGCTACAAAGTATTTGAAACGCAGTTTGGAAAAGTAGGTGTTTTGATTTGTTGGGACCAGTGGTATCCAGAAGCAGCACGTATTACGAGCCTCATGGGTGCCGAAATATTAGTTTATCCAACGGCAATTGGTTGGGATATATCCGAAACAGACCCTGCCGTAGACCCAGAGCAGTACAACGCCTGGCAGACAATTCAGCGTAGCCATGCCATTGCCAACGGTGTTTATGTGGTTTCTATCAATAGAGTTGGGCAAGAAGCAGGGCAGCAATTTTGGGGTGGGTCGTTTGTGTCCAATCCATTCGGTAGTTTGTTGTATCTGGCCTCGCACAATGACGAAGAAAACGCCGTCATAGAAATTGACTTAGACAAAACCGAATATTACCGTACCACTTGGCCTTATTTACGAGACCGCCGCATAGATAGTTACGCCCCCATTACCAGACGGTTGATTGACTAAGCTCTAAACGATTTTGTGGTCGTCAATTCTAACTTTCGCCTATCGCTTTTAGAAATTCATCAATGTACTGCTCACCAATCGGAATAGCCATCTCGCCGATTGTAATTCGTAAGTTTCTGACAGCCTGTATTTTATCCAACGATACAATATATGATTTATGAACTCGCATAAACTCACCAGCAGGTAGTTTGAGTTCGATTCCTTTGAGCGTCATTCGAGTTATAACTGGCCTGTCAGCCGAACTAACGTATATTTTTACATAGTCTTTTAGCCCTTCAATGTATGTAATTTCGTCAAACTTTACTTTTACTAATGAATAATTGGCGTTTACAAAAAAGTGAGTAGCCGCCAGCTCGGGCTGTACAAAGGCCTGACGTAGCTTATAAACATCAAATGCCTTATTGGCTGCCTTCAAAAATCGCTCAAAGGCAACTGGTTTTAGCAAATAATCGACCACGTCCAATTCAAACCCTGTAATTGCATATTGCTCATAGGCTGTTACAAAAATAACGAGTGGCGGGGCAGATTGGAGCGACTTCAAAAACTGAACTCCCGTAATACCAGGCATTTGAATGTCTAAAAAAATCAGATCAATTACCTGACTGTGCAAAATTTCTGTAGTCTCAAAGGCGTTTCGACAACTGCCGACAAGTTCTAAAAAGGGTATTTGCCGAATATTGTCTTCGAGAAGTTCGAGAGCAAGTGGTTCATCGTCTATGGCGAGGCAGCGAAGTGTCATGGCGGAGTGTAGTTAAGTTTGCTATCAAATAAAAATTGTTAGTTCGGCCACAAACGTATTTTTTTCTACACCAATATTGAGGATATGCTTGTCTGGGTAAAGCAGCTCCATTCGTCGCCGTACATTGGCCAGACCAATACCCGAGCTGTCGTCTTTGTTTTCTTTCTGGTTGTTATCAAATCGGTTTTTAACCAAAAAGTAAAGCCTATTAGCTGTCGTAACGAGTCTAATTTCTATAAACGGGTCATTGATATAGCCAGTACCATGTTTAAAGGCATTTTCAACAAACGGAATTAACAACATCGGCTCTATAACTATGTTTTCGTTGTCAATATCAATATTTATTTCTATTTTGATATAAGAACCAAAACGCAGTCTTTGAAGCTCCACGTAGCTATTCAGGTAATTTACTTCCTTGTCGATTGGTACTTTCGTTTCGTCAGAGTCGTACAACATATAGCGCAGCAAGCCCGACATTTTGATAATGACTGGTTCTAACAAATCAGACTTTTTGCGAGCCAGCGCCGCCAGGCTATTCATGAGGTTGAACATAAAATGAGGACTAATTTGCGACCTCAAAAACGACAACTCTGATTGTAACCGTGATTTTTCTTGCTCAACTCTCAATGTTCGTTCCTCTTGGTAGTCGGTCAGTAGTCGATAACAAGTACTAATACCCAACACCGACATTAACAAATAAAAAGTAGTTGGCCTCAAAAATGTACGTGGCGGCATACCTGTTATCAGAATCCGAAAATAATAGTTGGCCACCAATGCCAGCACCAGCAACGACACTAAGCCAATGATATATGTGGCAACTCTTTTTTTATTCAAAAAACGAGGCATCAATAACTCGCTATTGGCATAAAAAACAATGATAGATATGAAGTTAATACTAAAAAAAATAGGCAAAAAATGCTCACGAAACCCATCGCCACCCCTATTTGTAGGACTATTAGGCGGCGGGGTACTGCTTTGTTGTGGGTTGTCGAGCAACAAAGGCAATGATATATAGCAAGCCCAAAATAGTGCATGAGCCAGTACCATCATCAGTTTTCGGCGATTGATGCTACTGTTTTCGATACTAAATGGTCTTGACATGATTTGGATTGCTACCTCTGTCTAAGTTTTGCTTCAATCGTTTGTTGGGTATGAGGCACAGCCCTCAAGCGTTCTTTCGGAATCAACTTGCCTGTATCTACACACAAACCATAATTTCCGTTTTTGATACGAAGCTGGGCATTTTCTAACTGTACGATAAACTTTTGAATCCTCACTGCCGACTGGCTCATTTGCTCTCGCTCGCTGGTATCTACGTCTTCCATGAGCTTGGTTGCAGCCCCTGTGTTGTCGGTTCCGCTGTCGTTTTTGCGGCTTAGGGTTTCTTTGACGTAAGCAAGCTCTCGGCGCGACTCTGTCAGTTTGTGGTTAATAATTTCGGCAAACTCAACAAGTTCTTCTTCCGAATATCTTTTTCTCTCTTCTTGTGCCATAAAGTTAGGTTTATTATGGGGATTTTACAGTCTAATACCACAATACTAATTTGAGGGCAAATGTATGATATATTTATGGATTTTATTCAATTATTCATATTATAGATAACGGTACAACTTCTTAGAGTAATTTTGTGGCACTTTATATGACTTACGCAAAAATCGTTTTTTTCATAATCTCGCCAAGTGCTATTCTTAGCACGGGTACACCTATGGCTAAATATAAGGTATTTTTTGGGAGAATAAAAGTAAATCGGTGAGTTGAATCGGGTAAAAAAGGAAGTAATTATAGAGAATAATCAGTCGGCTCTTAAAATATTTTCGGTAGCTATTTGTGGGTAGTTTTGGAGGCGTAGGTAGAGTTGGGTCAATACAACGATGTCTTCTTTGCAGTAGCGGCCAATCCGTGCCAAGTCTTGCTCAATGTAATAAACCCTCGTAACGTCTTCGCCACTGATGTCAGACTTACTGGTTGGAATATGAAACAAAGCCGCCAGCAGGTCGAGTTGTGTAAAATTTTTGTAGTCGCCAAATCGCCAAAAGTCCATTGTATCTTGGTGTAATATTTCCCATGGTTTTTTGCCAGCAAGTTGTAATCCACGAGGAATCTCAATATCGTTTACTAACATTCGACGGCACAAATACGGATAGTCGAACTCCTTGCCGTTGTGGGCGCAAAGCACGAGCTTGTCGTCGGGGTATTTTTCTAAAAGTTCCTTAAATTCTAATAATATTTGCCGTTCATCGCTGCCCATAATGGCTTTGACTTTGAGGCTTGGCTCATCGGTCTGGTTCCAATAAACACCACCAACACCGATACACACAATTTTTCCAAACTCAGCATAAATAGCCGCTTTCTTAAAAAACAAATCGTAGGGAATCAAGTTTTCATCGTTTCTGATATTTCCTGCCTTACGAACCCACTGCTCCTGCATTCGCTCGTCCAACTGGTCAAAAGCACCAACTACCGACACCGTTTCGATGTCTATAAATAACATATTCTTGGCTTTTTGGCGAAATTGACTGAGGTTTGGCATGGATACGCTTGTTATTTATTGAGTAAAAATACACGATTTTGAAGACTTTGTAGAATTTAATTCATAAAAAACTTAGATTCAAGTAATAAATGCAACTAACGAGGTTATCACAGAACATTTAATTGAAAGACAAAGAAGAAGCGAACTTCCTCCTTGTCTTTACTAA
>JAYVJH010000093.1:0-5033 GCA_043769455.1 Runella sp.
AGTTCACATTCTTTGGCCAAGTCCACCAAAAATGACATAGTGCGTTTGTTTATTCTGTTTTTAGAATAATCGAGCAAAATATCTCCAAACTTGACAGAAAATTTCTTAAAGCGGTTAGCATCTTCGGCGAAGAGGTCTCTTAAATGTTTTTTTGAGAGTGTCTTATGGTGTGTTTTGAGTGTCTGAAAGGCTTTGGTCGAGGTAAATGGTGTTGATTTGAGCATATTTTTTAACGAAAAATGTTTGGTGTTAAATATTTAGTTGAACAATTCAAAAATATTGAGTTCTAAATCTGGAAAAATAATTGACTGAGCCGTGCCGTCTTTTTCGTATTGAGCGGCGAGTTCGTATTGATCGTCTTGTAATGAATAAATATGCAGTACGTGAGCTTCTGGAAAAACAACCCAGTATTCTTTCACGCCTGATTCTTCATAAATTTTAAATTTTTCGTTCAAATCTTTTTTAGCAGTCGAGGGCGACAGTATCTCTACTACCAAATCGGGTGCGCCCAAGCAGCCGGCATCGTCCAATTTGGCAGGGTCGCATATCACACAAATATCAGGCTGAACAACCGTATAAATATCTGGTTTTATCTCGCCATTGGTATTGTATTTTGGCAATCTGACATCAAAAGGTGCGAAGTAAACCTCGCAAGGCTCACAGGCTTTCAGACAAATATTGAGCTTGTCAACTATTCTAAATGCCAGCTTCTGGTGCATACGTTGTGGCGCAGGCGACATTTTATAAATCTTGCCTTTTATCAATTCGACATATTCCTCAAATTGCCATTTGGCATACTCGGCGTAGGTGTAAGTGCCGTTTAAGTCCAAATCTGAGAGTTGTAGGATTTTCATGATTGACAAATTTTATGGTTTTGTTCAAAGGCTTCAATTCCATTTTTTTCCAACTGGCATTGTTTTGTGGATATTCGGGTGGCGTACAGATGTATGCTTCTAAAATCAAATTTGCATAATTTTTGTTTGTTTTACTATCGAAAAGGTTAATAGTTGCTTCTAACTGGCCAATAGCTTCAACTCGTTTTTTTAAAATCACACGTTCTTCTAAACTTGTGGCATTGAGTTTAAATTCTACAAAACAAAAACAAAAATCGTCGAAAAATATAAAATCACATTGCGAAGTTCCAAATCCGATAAGCCCTTTACGGCCATCAATCGGAATAAAGCCAACTTGCTGAACATTTGACACCGTAAAACATTTCGAATAATTTATGTCTTCGTTATCAGTATCTTTTACTATCATTGACCCATCATTTTTATAGTCAATAATGGTGAATGTTCGCCTTGTTTCTATTTGCAAATAGTCAGATGATTTTGCAATAGATGTTACTAAAATTTCTTACATTTCGTCAAACTTACTCATTTTCGGGCAAAAGTTTTGGCATGAATCGAATATAGTTTACTGAACTCGCCGCTCAACATTTCTGAAACTGTGTCCAAATAATTTTGAGCAATTAGTCCAGTCGCTTCATCAAAGATAGCTTCACAGTACTTTTGCTCACTCCCCAGAGCTTTATTACTTAGCGAATATGCTGCAAAATCGGAAGCATTTAGCCAAAAATCCTTATCAATCACATTAGCTACTTCTTTTTTTACTGTTTGATTTTTGGAAACAACCCTTTGTGCAAATAGCAAATTGTTAAAAACTGAAAGTATATAAGGACTGTGAGTGGTGATAATCAGTTGGTTATATTCGTTCTGATTGACCATTAAGGCCAATAACTCAACAAGATGTTTTTGAGCAACTGGAAACAGATGTGCTTCGGGTTCTTCGATGATTCTTAGGGCTTTTGATTGGTTAGTTTTGCGAATAATGTCAAGAGTATCTAATAAAATTCTCAAAGATTCTTGCTGTCCTGATGAAGCCTCTGCAAGTGTGATAACTTGTGTGCTATTAGAGAGGCGGATTTGTTCTATTTTGTTTTCAATACTATACTCTCCTTTCAGTATGGCTACGTTTTTTTCGCTGGTTTTTTTTAGAATGGCCGATGAATCAGAACCATCTCCCCAATAATCAATAGGCTCAAATACAGGAAGGTTATATTCTCTTTTAAGTTCTATTACCCTGCTTATAAAGTTATACATCAAAATATCATCAATACTAGTGATTCTATTTTTTTGATTTTCTGAAATATTATTCAGAATAGTAGAAAAAAACTGTTTTTCAAATAATTCAGAATAATTTACGGTAGCACTCCGGCCTGCAACGATATAGAGTTGGCTTTCTTGATGAATACCTAAAATAGTGTTTACATTCGATAATAGCTTTTTATTCAAAGGTGACTCGCTGGAAAACAATTTTCGCCAAAAACTTGACTCTTTCCGAACAGCATCTAACTGGTTTTGAATAGCTTTGGCATCATCTAAAAAAAGAGTATCAAAAAAACCCTTACTTAGTACCACATATAGTTTTGATTTTTTAACAGACAACTCTACAAATTTTTTTTTCTTAGTATCGAAATAATAAGTTAGTTCAAAAGATGGAACAACAACCTTACTACCAAACCAGTCTAAGAATTTTTCTTTGATAGAAAAAGCAAATTGAGTAGCAATATCAAACTGCGTTTTACTCTCATGTATGTCTTCTGTTGCATCAAAAATTTGCCTAAACAAATCATCTCTCAACGATTGAAAAAAATAAATTAGCTTCGCAATAGTGCTTTTGCCGCTGGCCTGCTCGCCAATCAACACCAATATTTTCTTGATGTCTATTTCAGCATCTTCGATTGGGCCAAAGTTTTTAATGACAATTTTTTGCATAATTTTGAAACAGTAGTTTAGGGTATTGTAAATATAAAAACGCCAAACATTCCACAAAAATAGTTAATTTACCGTAATTTGCCTCAAAAAACTAATATTGATGCTCCCAGAAGAACAACACAACGAAGACGAAGACGAACTATATGAACATTATCGGTTGGTAGTGGACAAAGGCCAGATGTTGATGCGACTTGACCGTTACTTGAAACACTACATTCCAAAAATAACCAGAACCAAACTACAAAATGCCATTGATACGCAGTCTGTGAAGGTCAATGAAAAGGTGTCGAAGTCGAGTTATCAGGTCAAGCCATTTGATGTCATTACGGTTTCGATGCCTCACCCACCGTCCGACTATACGCTGCTGCCCGAAGACCTAAATCTGGATATTCAGTATGAAGACGACGACCTGTTGATTGTCAATAAACCTGCTGGAATGGTCGTACACCCTGCTTTTGGGCATTGGGCGGGTACATTAGTCAATGGTTTGGTCTATTATTTGCAAAACCTACCGACACACAAAAACGGCGATATTCGGCCTGGCCTCGTTCATCGCATAGACAAAGATACATCTGGGCTGCTTGTCATTGCCAAAAACGACTATGCAATGGCATTTTTGGCCAAACAGTTTGCCGACCATAGCATTGAGCGCACTTACATAGCCTTGTGTTGGGGCGAACCTAAGCAAGCTGATGGTACAATAACTGGCCATATTGGCCGCAGTACCAGAGACCGCAAAATTATGGACGTATTCGAGGACGGTTCTCAGGGCAAGCACGCTGTAACTCACTACAAAACCCTCCAACCGCTACGTTATGTGGCCTTGGTACAATGTAACTTAGAAACAGGCCGCACGCATCAAATCAGAGCGCATTTTCAGCACATAGGCCACCCACTTTTTGGCGATGCTACTTATGGCGGCGACAAAATTTTGAGAGGTACAACAAGCGGTAGCTACCGGTCATTTGCCGAAAATTGCTTGGAATCGATGCCTCGGCAGTCGCTTCATGCCAAGTCGCTGGGTTTTATTCACCCCAAAACCAACCAATGGATTCAATTTAATTCTGAACTACCCGAAGATTTTAAGGCTGTATTGACCAAATGGGAGACCTACATGGCTCAACTCAAATAAGTGCTGGTTGTGTTAAATTATTGTGAAGTTATGACATTGTGCTTTTTTGAAATCGAATAAGTAACCTAATTTGTAGAAATGAAAAAACTATAAATGAACGTTATCATCAACCAAGCCGACCTTAAAAGGCTCGATAATTTTGTCAAGCCTACTCTCTTTATTGCCAATCAACCAAAAAAGAAGAAACAAGAAAAAGTACTCAAATCGTTTTTGGGCAATAAATACCCTGACCTTATTGATATTTCATTGAATATCAATAAACCTAAAAAATTGATTAGAAGTATTGAGAAAATAATTGAAGACCGTAATCAAGCAATTACCAAACCTGTCCTTATGCTTTCGGTAGCTTTTGCCCCCCAGAAAGACAATGATTTGATTTACCAAAAACAACTGAATAAGTGTTTTGACTGGCTCAAAAAATTGAATATTGATATGGTGCTTGTCAGTATTATATCCAACAAATTGATTGGTATAGACAATCTGACAGATGAGCTGCCAACAAAGGGTGCTTTGCAGATTAGAATAAGCCCAAAAATAGAAAGTATAGACATAGCTTTACTCAAAAAGGGCTATGAGTTTAGGCGGTTTGTGCAGTCTCGGTTGTTTGCCATGAACGCACTCAATACCACCAAAGCCAATATTGTAAAATTAGCTGACACAGATGGCAGGCAAGCCAAAATAGCTGAACCTACCGACAGTTCACTGGTTGTGAGCGAAATCGACTTATTGAGGTACTGGGGTTTTAGGGTTGTTGAGCAGTCAAATTTCGAGGTTTTTGTAGCCGACTCAGCCCTAATTCCACACGCATTAAGAGAAATTGGTCGTTTGCGAGAAACAACTTTTAGAGCAGTAAGTGAGGGTACGGGTAACGAAATTGATATTGACGACTTTGATTTTTATTACAAACAATTAGTAATCTGGGACAAGACCGAGAGCCGTATCGTGGGTGGTTATAGAATTGGGCTTGGCGACCGTGTTTTTGCGCAGTATGGTGTCAATGGTTTTTATATTTCAACACTTTTTAAAATTCTTAGATTCAAGTAATAAATGCAACTAACGAGGTTATCACAGAACATTTAATTGAAAGACAAAGAAGAAGCGAACTTCCTCCTTGTCTTTACTAA
>JAYVJH010000094.1:0-2329 GCA_043769455.1 Runella sp.
TTAGTAAAGACAAGGAGGAAGTTCGCTTCTTCTTTGTCTTTCAACTAAATGTTCTGTGATAACCTCGTTAGTTGCATTTATTACTTGAATCTAAGTTTAAAAAGCAATTTTGTTCATATAAAACACATTCCGGCGACCATCGGCCCCTGCTATTTTCTGAAAACCATAAGCCAAATAATAGTTGCCAAACCAATAGAGTATGTCATCTGTGTTGGTATTTCTTACTTTATCATTGCTGTCTTCGGTTGTAATAGTTACCGTTTTTTTGTCGATTACGGGTGTGCTGTTTTCAAATATTTTGGAAACTATCACGCCATTATTACTGTACGACAGTGCCACGCTCCCATCAAGATTTGCCTTTACCTTAGTTTTTTCTTTGAGTTCCATACTTTTTACATTCTCAAAAGGCAATGCGTTGTCCCACAGTATTTTTCCGTCTTTGTCAAACGATGTTATGATGGTGTGGGTATAGTTGAAACCTGCAAAAATTTGTCCATTATTATTGCGATTATTATTAAAAAAAGGACTGTACATATTAGGATTATAAATACTCGAAAAACGCCCAAACATCAGAGGCGACATAAATGGCGACATAAATGAGTTCATGCCATATATTGAGTTGTTATTGTTTCGGTATTCGGGGTAAAAAACATCTGCGGTTATCAAAAAATTATTGCCCTGCGGCACAATATCGTGTACTAATAACTGGTAATTGAGTTTAACGTCATTGCCGTCATCTTTTCGGCGTTCGATTCGTCGCTCCATGCGCTCACGTTGGCGGTCGGTCATAAACGAAAAGAAGTTTTTGAAGTCTGTAAAACTATGATATTGTGTAAATTCAACTTCGTCAAACAGTATTTTACTGACAAACATACCCTGCGAAGCAGAGCTGCCGCTTCCCTGCATATTTCTGAATCCATACGTGCCAATCATCATTTTGGTAGAGTCGTTCAAGATAAACAAACGACCATTGATGAGCGAATAATCAGTATCGGGTTCGACCATTACCTGCCCCACGGCTTGACCCAGCTCATCAAAAGATTTTGATACCAACCTAATTTCACGGCCTTTACGAGCGGCAAAGCAAACATTGACAATATGACGAACAGTATCGGCTTCGAGCGACTGAATGACAGTGTTGGCCATCGAAACCCCAGGTAGTACCTTACTTTGTTTGTTCAACAAATTGGTATAAAGCAGTAGCGGTTCGTTTCTGACTGTGCCAGCCATATACACAGAGTAACCCAAGGTCTCGAAGTTAGATATCTCGAAGCGTTCTAAGGCTGTCAAATAAAAATTTTCGATATAGCCGGGTCCTACATTAACCTTAACTACCTGATAAAAATCGGTACGGCTTCTTGAAAAAAGCAGATAGACCGAACGACCATCGTAAGACGATTTGATAAAATCTAATCCGTTTTCTACCGATAAATCATGTCGCCAATCAATAGTTAGATCGGTATTGAACTTCTGTAAAACAAAACTATTGCGGTCTAACTGCGTAACGAGTAGTACGCCACTTGCCCCCAGCGAAATGGTGTGGTAGGTGTCGCTACCTCTCAACACAGGTAACTCAATCCGGTTGGTGGTTTGGGCTTTGCAAATGTAGAATGTAGAATGTAGAATGAATAACGAGAGCAAACAATATTTTGTAAACTTGTGGACTCGCAACTTGCATCTTACGACTTGTGTCTTTTTCATACGTTTCCTAAATTTAAGATTATGTCAAATTCGGCGGCCTTGATGGGCATAACTGATAGCCGAGACTGTTTTATTAACGCAATATCTGACAATCTATTATCGGCTTTGATTTGTTTGAGAGATACAGGTCGCTCAAAAGCCTGAACAGGCAACATTTCGACAACCACCCAGCGAGGGTCGTTTGCGGTTGGGTCGGGATAGGCTTCTCGGCTCACTTGGGCCATGCCCACAACACACATACCTTGGTTACTGTGATAGAACAGCACCAAATCGCCAATTTTCATGGCCTGTAAATTGTTTCGTGCTTGGTAGTTGCGTACACCGTCCCAGACGCTTTTGCCAGCGGCCACGAAGTCGTCCCAAGAATAGGCAAAAGGCTCAGATTTTACTAACCAATGATTCATAGTTTTGTTTTTTTGAATGACTTTTATTTCAAAAACCGTTCATTTATTTGTATTAACTTTGTCGTCTGCAAAGTTAATACAAAACACCAACTAACCTTTCAAAATTCGTATTCAATGCCCAATTCATTTCTTGCCATTTTAGAAAAATACCGCCGTGTTTCATTCTCCGAAAAAGACAAAGGCGAACGATTTGAACGCCTGATGAAAGCCTATTTGCTTACTGA
>JAYVJH010000095.1:0-7162 GCA_043769455.1 Runella sp.
AAGTACATCGTCAGTATTTCTTCTTTCGAGAAGTTACGCTCCAAGTTAATGGCCGTCAGCCATTCTTTTGCTTTGTAAATCAATGTTTTAACCAATGGAACACGCCCCAGAAAACCTCGTGCGGCTTTTCGGCGAGTGTTAAATAGTTTTTTTGAAAGTTGTTGGGTAACAGTGCTTCCACCACCACGCTCACCACCTTTCAACAACCCTACTGCTACACCCAACAAAGCCCTTGGGTCTATGCCAGAGTGTTCTCTAAAACGCACATCTTCGGTAGCAATCAGCCCTTTGACCAAATAAGGCGAGAGGCTATCATAATCAACGGGGGTACGATTTTCGGTAAAAAACTTACCAATTTGTAATCCATCTGACGAATAAATACCTGCCGATTGTGCTACCTTGGGGTTTTGTAGGTCTTCGATACTGGGCATACTGCCACAGAGCCACAAGAAATTTGTTTGAATACAAAAAACAAAAAACACAAAGCCAATCAAACCATAAATCATTGTTTTCCAGATAGTTATTATTGGTTTGTAATAAGCCGAGTTTGTGTCAATGTAATGCTCGTATTTGTCTGAAACCCTATTTTTGAAGTTATCATATTTGTCGCCCCAACGGCCATATCGTTCTTGACCTATTATTTTGGCCAAAAATCTGTTAGTCATTTGCCCACACCAGCCACTCAACGCCCTGACGGGTGCTGTTGCTTTGTGCCAAATGGCCGCTAATTTATCTAACTGTTCACGCATCGTGCTTTACATTTCAAGTTTGGTTCAAAGATAAATGAATATTAGGGAATGAAAAATTGAAATGTGGGTTAATATCCAAAAACCTACAAATAAGGTAGCACCGTTTCAAGCCCCATGCCTCGTGAGCCTTTGACGAAAATGTCGGTATTTTGTTGCTGATTGTCAATAAGCCAATTATGCAACGAAAATTTATCTGGAAAAAAATAAGCCGTTGGCAGGGCTGGCAGCGCATATTGCATGAGCTTACCCGACAATACAACAATGTCAAAATTGGCTTTGGCTATAAGTTGTCCCAACGCCAAATGTTCGGCGGCGGCTTCGTTGCCGAGTTCAAACATATCGCCCAAAATCACCATTTTACGAGCGGCTTTTCTATTAGCAAAATACTGCACCGCCACCGCCATCGACGACGGATTGGCGTTGTATGCGTCCAGCAAAATCTGGTTTGTGCCTTTTGTTATAAGTTGTGAGCGGTTGTTGGTTGGGTTATAGTTGGCAATGGCCTCATTGGCAGCACCGATATTGACACCAAAATAGTCGCCAATTTTAAGGGCCGCTACCATATTTTCATAATTATACTGGCCGTTTAAGTGTGTCGTAATAGTTTGGCTCTCGGTAGAACGATAGACAATAAACGGCGACTCTTCGAGCAGCCTTGGTAATGGTTCGTTCAAATAATCAACTTGATTTGTAAAAGTTCTTTCGGCGGCCATTTCGTTCAAAATCTGGTTACTGGCATTGACAAAAACCGTTCCGCCCGATGCCGCCACAAAATCATACAATTCGCCTTTGCCTTTTCTAACGCCCTGCAAGCCACCAAACCCTTCGAGATGCGCTTTGCCCACATTGGTTATGAGGCCATGCGTAGGCTCGGCGATTTGGCACAATAGTTCGATTTCTTTCTGGTGGTTTGCACCCATTTCAACTACTGCAATTTCGTGTTTTTGAGTGATAGCAAGCAACGTCAGCGGCACGCCAATATGATTGTTGAGATTGCCTTTGGTAGCCAATACACTGTATTTTTGAGACAACACAGCAGCTATCAATTCTTTGGTCGTAGTTTTTCCATTTGACCCTGTGAGGCCAATAATAGGGATTTGTAATTGTTGTCGGTGATAATTGGCCAACTGTTGCAAAGCCACCAGCGTATCTTCAACCAACAGATATTGCTCATTTTCAACTACTTCTGGTCTGTCCACCAACACAAAGGCAGCACCTTGTTCGAGGGCTTTGGGTGCAAAGGCATTGCCATCAAACTTATCGCCACGCAAAGCCACAAACAAACAACCATCGGCAATTTGGCGGGTATCGGTCGAGACAGCTGTGCAGTTTAAAAAACACTGGTAAAGTTGTGGGATTGTGGTCATTGTTAGGATTTGAATATTAGCCAAAAAACCGTCAGAGATTCTGTTCTTGTTTTGCAGTTCGCAAATTTAGATTTTTAGAAACCAAAAACCAAAAAACCACCCCGACCACCAGCATATAAGCCAAATAAGGCCAACTTTCGGCCAGCGGCCAACACTCTACACACCAGTCGTGTGCTTGCGCTGGGTACAGCCCCAAGTCAGGCTCGAGGGTGGTAAGTCGCATCAAAGGTAGCGAAGTAGCAGCCGCAAAATAACCAATCCAATCGGGCATTTGATTGAGTTTTAACAACAAAAACGTCATCACAAAAGGTGCGCCAGTCATTACTATTCGAGACGTATCACCACCTGCGAAGATACTTAGAACGAAGAAAATAGATGTGAGATGTGAGATGTGGGTTGTGAGATATGGGTTGTGCTTTTTTTTGTTTTTAAATGATAAATGATAACTGAAAATTGATAACTGAAACCCGCCAAATGTTAAAAACCAACTTACTGGCAATCGTAAAAATAAATCGGGACTAAGCACATATCGCTGCACGCCACGCAATACCGAAACAACGGAAAAATTGCGCCAGTTGGGGTTTGAAGCCGCATAAAAATAGTCGGCAGCAAAGTGAGCCATGATTGCAAAAGTGAGGACAAATAATAGATAAGTAGGTGATGTTTTGAAGTCGGGATTTTGATTGCTATTGTTCAACGACTCTCGACCAAAAACTAATAACCAATGACTAACGACCAATGCTCCAATGATGACTATAAAAACTTCTTTTTGGAACGTAGCCAAAACCGCAACAACACACAAAAGTATTTTGTTGGGTTTATTGTTTGACAAAATCCATAGCCAAACTGCACCAAAAAAATAACCACCAACATCTGCCGTAACGGGGTCTGGTAGGTACATTCTGACTGGGCCTTTCCAATGAAACAACAACCAACACAAACCAATGATTATAAACGAGTTGCGGATTTGTAAACGTTGCCACAGCAAACTCAAAAACAAAGCCATGAACACCAAAAAGATACCATTCAGGATTTTGAAATTAGTTATAATATCACCAAAAGACAACTGAGCGGCCAAGCATGACGATAGTATTCGGGCATTGAACGGAAACCGAACTTCATAATTTTTTGTAGTTCCTCTAAAATAGTCATATTGAGCCGTATATTGGTGAGCGTCCAAACGTGGGTCGGTAAGTGAGTAGGAATAAGTAGGCTGGATTTGAGCATAAAAAACATAAACCACTGCGGTCAATACTGTGCAGAAGATTACAGTAATATTATTTTTTATTTTAAAATCAAATGACATTTTTACATTCAGCATTTAAACATTCTGACAAATTGCGATTTACAAAAAAATATTGACTATGAAAATAAAAATTCTCGCCTTTGGCATTGCCCGTGAAATAATCGGTGGTTTTGAAACAACACTCGACCTACCCACCACCGCAACGGTAGCCGATGTAAAAAGGCAATTAGTAGCACAATTTCCTAATTTTGAGAAGTTAGTTTCGCTCAAAATAGCAGTCAATTCTGAGTATGCCACCGACGACATGGCACTGACACCCAACGACGAAATCGTCATCATTCCACCCGTTAGTGGTGGATAAGTAAGTGGATTAGCTGAAATTTTAAATTTATTTTACAAAAAAAGTGAAGCCCTTTAATAATTATATCGGTATCTTTGCCTTGCAAAAAAATGATTGTGCAAAACTTTGTTGAACTAACCCAACATTCAATGTATCGAATGTTGAGTTAAGTGCTAAAACAACTACTATACCCAAGGAAAAATGGTTTAAGGATATTAAAATTACCCCTAAATCAAATATTCAAATATGAACTTATCCACTTACAGACCCAGAATATCAATCAATTCGTTTGTTGTATAAACCAACGAAACACAAGGGTATAGCCACGTACCTAAATATTATTCTTCCTAAACATAAATTATACACTCGGATTGAAATTACAGATACTTTGAATGTTGATAAAAATACGGTAAGTAACAAGGTAAATTTATTTGTCTGATAAAAAAAATATAGTTTGCTTACAATCAATACTCTACATTCTTAACTTTTAATTGTGCATTAGCACTTATGCACTTGGGTGAAAAAATTTGAATCAATCCTTACTATAATTCAATACCTGACCAGCCTGTATGTTCCTTGTATGGGCAAACCAACTTATTGAATTAAGCATTCGTTAAATACATTCAAACTGTACGTATCTCATAAAAATAACACAAAATATTGTGTCGTTCAATTATATACACTTACTTAACCCTTTTAATATAAACGAATCTAAAAACCCTTAACTAAACGCCATTATTTGATGATTAACAAGTTACAATATTTACTCAAAGAATTTATATCATTGCCTTATTGGTGGATAATATTTAGTTTTTTTTTGTTTTTGTGGACATGCCAAACAAACCCGCCACTTGATAAAGAACAGCTACATAATGGTCTTTGGGGAGTACAAATTTCACAATCAAAAAACTTATTAGACAATGATTTTTTAAATAATATTATGTACGGCTACAATCGTGCACTTCGCCTTTCATATCCTATTATAGCCAAACTTTTAGACTTCTCGAAACCAAAACAGTTATTTATATTTCAACTATTTTTAGGATTATTGTTCCAATTCTTGATAGTCAAAACGTGCCTCAAAATTAGTAAAAATAATATTATTGGCACTTTATTATTTGGCTTTATCTCTTCCTATTATTATTTTAGTAATGCAGCTTCTGGAGATACCTATGGACATGGCGACACAATTGCTTTTGTATTTATTTTGCTTGCAATGTATATTGATAACCCGTTTATGGTTTTTTTATTTCTTTTTGGGGCATTCTTCTCAAACGAACGCTCACTATTAGTCAGTCTGCCTACAGTGTGGATTTGGTGGTTTTTAAACAAAGAAAAAAAAGACAAAATAATATTATGGGGTTCAATTCCTGCCTCTGTCATAGCATATTATGCCTGCAAATATTTCCTTTTAAATCAACCTCATTTTAAAGCCGATTTACCAAACGACATAGGATTTTTTTATTTATTAAATAGCCATACTTTTTTCAATATGTATGTATTTACTTTTGGTGGTTTATGGATAGTGGTTTTTTATTGGATTTATAAATTAAAACAAATTCCAATTTCATTACTTGTCATTCTATTTTTTTCTGTAAGTGCTTTTATTGTGGCTGACCAAACTCGTGGAATATCATTTATCTTTCCTTTGTTTTTCATCGCTTTTAGAGAAGTTCATCGTATTGGAAGCAACAAAGAAATCAACAATATTCTTGTTTTTGGTGCTATATTGACTCTATTTATTCCTAATTTTGTTTTCTTTGGTGAATACACCTTTAAACCCTCTCTGTTCTATCATTTATTAGAAAAAAATATAATTATTCCAGTAGATTGGATTTTTGCTAATTTTTTTAAGTCCACTCTGAATATCTGACAAATTAGTTCTCTGACAATTTTAGTGATAATATAATTTTGTTATTTTGAAACACAAAAAAATTAAAATATGATAACTTGACTATCAATCACTTATTTTTATCATTCCACCCGTTAGTGGTGGATAGGCGAGTGGATTAGCTGAAATTTTAAATTTATTTTACAAAAAATATAATAATTGTAAGATTTACGCTTTATTTTTATTAAATACTGATTTACAGAGCATTAACCCAAAAGGTGTATTTTTGACACTCTTAAAAATTTGATTTTCAGAGAGTTACACACAAATTTTAGGGAACTTTTTTTACAAAAATTTGGTATTTAATGTTATATTTACAATACATTTGTATCGTCAATCGTTTTTTGTTCAAGACGTTTGACACAATCAGTAAATAGCAGTCAAAACATAAAATTAAACCTTAAATATCAAAACCATGAAAAGTATTCGCAATTTAGCATTTATGTCATTGGTTGGCCTTGTGGGGCTGTGGGGTTGTAACTCCAAACAATATGCAACCAGCACAGCACAAGAATATGACGACCTATACGGCAACTCTGCCGACGGAGAGGTATTTGCGGGCAACAGAACCAACTACACCGACGAAGACCGAGATAGTCGTAATAGTAACCCCGATTATAGAACTGGCAAAGTAACCCCAAGCCAACAAGGTCAGGCCGATTATTATGATGAGTCATACCTAAGTACTCGTGGCATAGGGCGCAACTACTCGCCCAATGGTGGCTATAACTCTGGCTTTGCAGATGGCTACAGTACAGCATCGAACTGGAACTGGGGCTGGTCGAACCCTTGGCGGTCGAACTATTTTGGTAATAGCTGGAACACAATGGGTGGCATGAACCTCATGCTTGGTGGCCTCAATAGCCCTTGGTGTATGAACGGACGGAACAACTTTGGTAGCCCATTTGGCTATGGCTCTATGTACTCACCGTTCGACAATTTCGGCTCAATGTACGCTTACGACCCTTTTGGGTTTAATAACTTTGGATTCGGCAACTCGTTTGGGTTTGGCTCAGGCTTTGGTTACGGCAATCGCTTCAATAACACCACCAATATATTTTACAGCAACCCAGTATATACTTCAAACAACGGCGTAGGTGCAATAGACAACACCGCTCGCCGTACACAAGACTACAACCGTATGAACCGAAGCGGTAGCACCCGAAACGACAATTTTAACAACTCACCAAGTTATTCTGGTCGTAGATCTGGCAGTGCCGACACTGGACCATCTGGCTCAAGTTCTACATACAGCAATGGTAGCGTAACAAATGGTGGTCGCTCACGTGGCAACAACAGCAACACATACTACGGCTCAGAAAGTGGCTCAAATTCGAGGGGTTATAGTAGCAATGGCAGCAGCTCAACAACTACCGACAACAACTCTAATTACAGCGGTCGCTCACGTGGCAACTCTTCAAGCACTTATTATGGTAGCTCAAACTCTGGCAGTGGTAACAGTAACTCATCGGGCTACAGCAGCGGTCGTAGTAGTTCAAGTAGCAGCGATTTTGGCAGTAGCAGTGGTGGCGGTGGCCGTAGCAGCGGTGGTGGCTCGTCATCGGGGGG
>JAYVJH010000096.1:0-9529 GCA_043769455.1 Runella sp.
TTGTGCGAAATTAGTTTAGATTAAAATCGGAAAAATTGATTTTTACATTTTTGCCTAAATTTGCTAAAAAACGATTAACAGCATAGAAAAGCGAATCTTTTTCGAAGTAATCTTCTGGGTCTATCCATTCTGCTTTCATTTTTCGCCAAACAGTTTCAGCAATATTTAATTCGGGCGAATAGGGTGGTAAATACAATATAAATAAACCTCTTTCTTGCCAATAAGGGATAATTTCTTGTATAATTTTAGCTTTGTGTACACTTGCATTATCTAAGACTAAAAATGTATCTTTCTTGATTTTAAAGGATAAATCATCAAGAAATTCCTTAATATATATTGAGTCAATATTTTGCTCAGTTGTTGCCCAGTGAAATTCATTAGTACGACTAATTAGTCCAAAACAATTTATTTTATGCCCCTTTTCAGACAAAATACATACTTGCTCATCTGGGAATTGCCAGCCATATGGAACATACCCTTCACTACAAACATGGGTCTCATCACCGTAAAAAAGGTCTATCAAGCCACTTTTAGACAATTTTTCCAATTCTGCCAATTTTTCAACTTTATAATCATAAAGTTCTGGACATGGCTTAACCTTGCATCTTTTTCTTATTCGTTTATATCGTCCGCCAAGTCTTTTAAAAAACGCCGAAGCGTATCTCTGCTAACAGATTTGCCGCTTTGGATTTCCCATTCGGCCTTAGCTGTCTGCAACCTCTGGCGGTTAGCTTTTATTGCTTCTAAAACAGAAAATTCATCCGTTACTTTATTGATTAAAGGTTTACGACCTCGCCCCGATTTAGTATTTAGTCCATCAACGCCTTCAGCAGCATATCGAACTAACCAGTTATTTACCGACATTTCGCACATTTTTACAATTTTGGCTACTTCCTTGGATTTTCTATTTTCCGATTTAAGAAGTACTAATTGGCATCTAACTCGAAATGCATGCTTTTTCCCTGTTTTAAAGCCCTTTTCTAAGGCATTTTTAGCCTCCGAATCTAATATTGGTGTATTTACCCGTCCCATAGAGCAAAATTACAAAATAATCTAAACTAATTATAATGACCTACTTATCTCCTATTAGTATTGCTTACGAATACAATACCGAAGGGCAAAGTAAAGCACTTGATTACATCAAAAAATTTGGAATGGATTGGACAAATGTAATAGAAAAGAAAAAAGACAATAATTTTAGTGCTGGTTTCGTAAATAGCTTCAATGTTACTGATTATCCAACCGTAATACTCGTAGATAAAAATGGGAAAATAGTTTTCAGGGAGGTTGGGCTTGATGCAATCGAAAAGGTAGAAAAGTTTTTAAGATAAAAACCCATGCCAAACCATTCCCCCACTACACGCAATTAGAGAGTATGGACTGGTACGCCAGCCCAGTGCGGCCCAACGTGTTTACGCATGGAGGCCAAGTACTATGAGAGTGAGTGTAGCACGGCGCAGTTGCGGCAGTTGGCGGGGACAGGCAAAGATGGCCAAACCTATTGGACATATCACAAGCCGCCGAGCGCATAGGTTTTAGGACATTGGGCGTAAAAGTAACCCTACAAAAACTCATCGAAGATGCGCCCTTGCCCTGCATAGTGCATTGGGGACAGAATCATTTTATTGTAGTCGTTGGTCATAAGTCATTGGTCAATAGCAAAATGAGTAACTGGCTGCGAGATATTTGGGGAGGCAAAAATAGCTATTGTCTGTGTCTTCACAGACCGCTACGATGGCCTGTGAAGACAGGCAACAGAACCGAAATCGTATAGATATATTGACAACTCTAAAAGAAGTGAAAACAATAGGGTATTCAGTACTGTTTTGACACTTTGGTAGCTACTTAAACTTTCTGGCTATTGCCGTGGTGTCAGGCGCGAAGACTCGATACTACGATAAAGAAAGCAAAAATAATTTGACAACAGTTTTTCAATAATTAGGTAGCAATAACGACGAGTCGCCATAGCTCAAAAACCGATAATTATTAGCAAGGGCTTGGTCATAAACCTGCCGCCAGTCGTTGCCTACAAAAGCCGCCACGAGTAGCATCAACGTAGATTCGGGCTGGTGATAGTTGGTAATCAGTCCTTTACAGATTTTGAATTGATAACTGGGCAATATCATTATTTCGGTTTCGCCAACGAGTTGAGTCATATTATTGGCAGTCATAAAAATAAGAATAGCCTGTAAAGATTCAGTAACCAATGGTGGGTTTTCGACTGAATAAGGATATAGTTTTTCGACATTAAAAACTATGTTTTCTGTTTTATCGACCAATAATTTTACACCAAACCAATACAAACTTTCAAGCGAGCGCATAGACGTTGTGCCAACAGCTATGATTTTGCCGTTGTGTTCAATCAAATCTTCAATCAATTTTTGAGTATAAACTACTTGCTCGGAGTGCATGGTATGTGCGGCTACGTTCTGGACCTTAACGGGCATAAAAGTACCTGCCCCTACGTGTAACGTAACAAACGAATGGCCTATATTTTTGTGAGCCATTTGTTCAAAAACTCTTTCTGTAAAATGTAGTCCAGCCGTTGGAGCGGCTACCGCCCCCTCTGCCTTTGAATAAACGGTTTGGTAAGTTTCAGAGTCCTGGCTTTCGGTTTTTCGTTTGAGATAAGGCGGCAACGGAATTTGCCCCAAAGCCTTAACGACATCTACAAAAGTAATTGGAACTACTAACTTATTGTTCCAAGAAAACTGTACTAAATTTTGTTCTCTTTCAACAAGTTTTGCTTCAATTTGGTACTTCAAACCGTTAATTTCAAAACTCAAATGTAGTATTTCGTTATTCTTCCAACGTTTTTTATTGCCAATCATACACTCCCACACACAGCTATCAGTTAGCTGCATGGCTTGATGCACAAAGCGAGTGGGCGAGTGGGGTTGAAGCAAAAAAATTTCGATAACTGAGCCAGTAGCTTTCTGAAAATAAATACGAGCAGGAATAACTTTGGTATCGTTGAATACCAAAAAGGCATTTGTAGGCAAAAAATCAGTCAGATTTGAAAATACCTGATGGCTAATTTGCCCCGATTGATATACTAATAGTTTGGAAGAATCTCGAGGTTCGACAGGATAGCGAGCGATGCGCTCGTCAGGCAGGTTATAGTCAAAGTCAGCGAGTTGAATGTCCAACAACGGAGTCATACATTTTAAGGAGTCGTGAGTATATAGTACGGTGTCGTGGGTTAAATACAATTCTGATAATCAACAAGTTATCAAAATAAAAGTGCCATATTACTTTTGAATACGTACTTAATTTTCTGTTTTTGGTTTAAAGAGTAGCACAACAGGCAGCGATACAACAATCAAGAAAAAGGTAATAATAGCAAAGTAGCCGAGCCACTCGTAGTCTGCCAATTTGTACTTAAACTGCGTGCTGTTCACATTACCCAGAGCTAATATAGTGAGTGCCAGTACGGTATTGATGGCGGCCATGATACAATAAAACCAGTTTTTGAAATGCTCATTCAATAGAGTACGGCTACTACCCCACTCTACTTGATTAGGTATGGGTAACAGTTCGTTAGGAAGTTTGGGTACCTGCTTGCTCAGATTGAGAATGATGACATTATTGACCAGAATAATAGCCACAGCTATATAAAACACCACTGATTTGCTCATAAAAACATCGGGTAGCCCTTTACCATCAAAATGCACTCCCACGCTTTCGGGCAAAACACTGTAACTAAACCCGGCAGCGACCAGAACGACCGCCATCGAAAAGCCACGCCAAATTTTAATAGCAAACGTTGATACTTTCATAGACATTGGCACGAAAGCAAAGATTATTAGTCTATATTTCGTTTATTTTTAGAATTTATTTAGATTTGTATAAAAACAAAGATTATGAATGCTCTAAGGAAGGTACTGAGTCCCAAAAATGGTTTATTATCAATTCGTATTCCTAAGAAATATACTCAAAAACAATTTGAAGTAATTGCGATCCCAATTGAAGACCAAAGTGAAAAAATGCTTATCAAAGCTAAAATGAATGCCTTTATAAGAACCCTACCGCTTAATGAGCCAATAATTGCTGAGTCGGATATATTTAACGAAATCAAGTTAGTCAGACAAACTCGCCATGCCAAGACACAAGATTAGGGTTGTGATTGATACCAATATTTGGCTTAGTATGGCAATAGGTAGCCGAGTAGTTTCTGAGCAAATGTCTGTTATTATCGAAAGAGAAGATATTGAAGTATTTTCGTCTGTTGAACTATTTGACGAACTCACTGAAATACTTGCAAAACCCAAATTGAAAAACTATTTAACCCAAGAACGTACACAACAGCTATTCGATTTGATTTGGTTAAAAACAGTACTCATCAAAGTACAATCTAACTTACAACTTTGCCGAGACTCCAAAGACGATTTTATTATCAACTTGGCTTTTGACAGCAATTCTCACTACGTTATCACGGGCGATAAAGATTTACTAATCTTGAATCCCATAAACACCCTACAAATTTTAACTCTCAGCAATTTTCTTCAGAAGATATAAATAGTTCAAGGAGTGGTATTATATGATTACGGTTCAGTTAGAACCAAAATACTTGTTTTAACTCCCAATGATTTCGATTTCTTCTTGATTTTCGTCATAAAACTTAAACTGATTGACCCCAAACGAGCTATCGTGAGTAATATTGACCCACGTTTTATATTTCCAGAGCCATTGCATTCGTTTTGACGGAAAGCCTTTGGTAAAGTAAGCGTGCAGGTATGGGTGCAGCGTTACAGTTACTTTCGGCTCATTTTGTTTTGTCAAAATATGGTCAAGATTGGCTTCTACCATATCCGAAACCAAAATACTAGCCTGAATGTTTCCTGTTCCGTTACAACTTGGGCAGACCTCACGGGTTACGATGTTTACTTCGGGGCGCACTCGCTGGCGGGTAATTTGCAAAAGGCCAAACTTAGTGAGCGGTAATATCGTATATTTTGACCTGTCCACTTTCATTTCGTCCCGCATCACATCTTGTATTTGTTTGCGATGCTCTGCTTTACGCATGTCAATAAAATCGACAACAATAATACCGCCAATGTCCCGCAGTCTTATCTGTCGAGCTATTTCTTTGGCTGCCTCGATATTGGTATGCAGGGCAGTGTCTTCTTGGTTTACTTCATTATTTGACTTATTGCCACTGTTTACGTCTATCACGTGCAGGGCTTCGGTGTGTTCAATAATCAGATAACCGCCACCTTGCAGTGTTACCGACCGGCCAAACAGCGACTTAATTTGTTTTTCAAGCCCCATTTGTTCAAAAACCTTGTTTTTGCCTGTGTATAGCTTAACAATTTTTTCTTTTTCGGGGGCAATATTCCGAATATAGTCCCCGATTTCGTCATAAAGTTCTTTTGTATCGACCGTTATACTATCAAAAGAGTCGTTGAGCATGTCTCTCAAAATAGACGATGCTCGGCTCATTTCGCCAATAATACGGTCTTTGGGCTTGGCTTCTCTTAGTATCTGCATTCCATCGTTCCATTTCTGAATCGAGTCTCGCAAATCTTTTTCGAGTTCTTCGACTTCTTTACCAGAGGCCACCGTTCTGACAATTACCCCAAAGTTGGCAGGCTTAACCGACATCATCAATTTTTGAAGTCTTTGACGCTCGGCTTTATCAGTAATTTTTTTAGAAATATTAACAGCATTTGAGAACGGCACTAAAACCGCATAACGACCTGCAATTGAAATATCACAAGAAAGTCGTGGTCCTTTGGTCGAAATCGGCTCTTTGGCTACTTGTACCAGCACAGGTTGCCCTTTGGCGAGTACGTCATCCATTTTGCCAAGTTTGTCTATTTCTGGCTCAAACTTAAAACCATTGAGTTTACCAGCCGACCTTTTGGCTATTACGTCTTTTGTTAATTTATTCAACGACTTTACATTTTCGCCAAGGTCAAGATAGTGCAGAAATGCATCTTTTTCGTAACCGACATCTATAAAAGCCGCATTAAGACCAGACACAATCTTCCTGACAGTTCCAAGATAAATATCGCCAACTGTAAAATCATTATCCGATTCTTCTATATGATGCTCTATCAGCCGCTTGTCTTGCAACAGGGCTATGCGTGTGCCTTTGGGAGTAGCACTGATTACTAACTCATTGTTCAATGTAATGGAGATGTCTAAAATGTAAAAATCTGAACGTACAAATACACCACGTTCGATTCCAGATTTTCGCCTGTTATGCCAAAATATATAATGCTAACACCAAAGAGCAAGGTAAATGATACCTTGCTCTTTGGCACTAAGACTACTTTTTCTTATGTCTATTTTTTCTGAGGCGTTTTTTGCGTTTGTGTGTCGCAATCTTATGTCTTTTTCTTTTTTTACCGCAAGGCATGATTGTAAATGTTTATTGATTAAAAATTATTTTATTTGAACTTCTAATTACCCTCAGTTAATGGCCGAAAAACCCCTAACCTATCTCAACTCTGCCTCCAATTCTTTTATTGCCGCCTGAATTGTCGGGTCTTTTTCTACTGATTTTACTTTTGCTAAAACTGCTAACGCTTCGGCTTTCTGGCCTGACTGCGCCAATGATACACCCAAGTAAAATTGTGCTTTTGAGTTGTTTGGACGAACTTTTAATAACTGCTTGAACCTGCTCACAGCAAGTTTATACTGATTAGACCGCATTGAAAGCAAGCCCATGTTAAACAACGCCAGCTCGTTAGTTGGGTCGGTAGCCAGTACTTCTCTCAACATCATTATTCCCTGCATGGGGTTTGATGTCGAAACATAGGTCATGGCCATGTTGGCTTTTGCACCCAGCAAATTCGGGTTTTTGTCCAATACTTTTTGGTACAACTCACGTGTCTTTTTGCCTAACGTCGCCGATTTTTCATCGCCCATTGCAAACCCGTACGCATCATACGACAGGTCGGCAGCTTGCAATTGGTGTTTTTCGGTTGGCTCTATTTCGGCTACTACCTCAGCATATTTGGCCGCACTGTCAAACTGGCGTATATCTTGGTAGAAATTCGACAATTCACCTGCAGATTTGACTTTTTCTGACTGACCAGATGACAAGTACTTAGCCAACAACTGTTTTTGGATTGTCTGTTGAGCTTCTGTCAAACTGGCTTTACCGTGTTTTGTGTCGGTGGCTGCTACTGGCTCATCTTTTTTGGGTGCATCTGCGCTTTTCTTATCTCTGTTTGCTCCTGCTGTTTGGGTTACATTTTTTTTGTTGTTTACCACTATTTTGGGCAAACTAAAGAGGGCGGCAGTCAAGCCAACCGATAGCAATATTACGACGAAAACAGTTTTATTTACACCCATTTTTTTGTCTAATCTACTTTTACGCTTTCTTTTACTTGTTCTACAAAAGTTTTGGCTGGCTTAAAACTCGGTATGTAGTGTGCGGCAATGGTTATTGATGTTTTTTTAGAGATATTTCGGGCAACCTTCTCTGCACGTTTTTTATTGATAAAACTACCAAACCCTCTAACATAAAGGTTTTCGCCGTTGGCCATTGTGTCTTTTACGATGGTAAAAAATCCTTCTACTGCCTCTTGTACTATCGCTTTGTCGAGGTTGTTGTCGGCGGCGATTTTTGCGATGATTTCTGCTTTAGTCACTTTGTGTAAAACTTTTTAATTGAAAAAATATTTTGTTTTTGGTTTAATGTTTTCGGGTCGCATGCTGAACCAGTGGTTGGTCATTGACTTCGGACATTTTTTCCATGATTTTGGTTGTGGGTTGCAAAACTACTACATTATCAGTTAATTGCGAAACTTTTTAAATTCTTTTTTAACTGTTTTATCCGTTGGCTAATCTTTCTTTTTCGCAAAAAATTACAACTTGGTTTTTATCTCACCAAAGAAATTTACCATGGCGGCACACGACCGACCCTTATTTTATTTGGCTTTCCGAAGTTATTTTGCAGCAAACTCGGGTAGCGCAGGGTATGCCATACTATTTAAAATTTACAGAAAACTACCCCACCGTTTATGATTTGGCCGCTGCACCCGAGCAAGAAGTCATACGACTTTGGCAGGGTTTAGGATATTACTCTCGTGCCAGAAACCTCCACCAAACGGCGCAGTTTATTGTCGAAAATTTAAGTGGGCAGTTTCCTAATAGTTATAACAATTTGCTCACTCTCAAAGGCATAGGCCCTTACACGGCAGCGGCCATCGCTTCGTTTGCCTACAACGAGCCTGTGGCTGTTGTCGATGGTAACGTATTTAGGGTACTGGCTCGAGTCTTTGGCATCGAAACCGATATTGCCAGCAACGAAGGCAAAAAACAATTTACAGCATTAGCCAATAAATTGTTGGACAAAAATCAACCTGCCGCTTTCAATCAGTCCATCATGGAGTTTGGGGCGATTCAGTGCCAGCCTATTTCGCCCGACTGCTTACTCTGCCCACTTCGAGACGATTGTGTGGCTCGGCTCACAGGTCAAATTTCAGTATTGCCAGTCAAAGAAAAAAAAATCAAAATCAGAGAACGTTTTTTTGACTATTTGGTGTTTAAATTTCAAAATAAAATAGCCCTTCGCCAGCGCACCCAGCGAGATATATGGCAGCAACTGTTTGACTTTCAGCTCATAGAAAGTACCGACAGTCTTATTGAATCTTTGGACGACATACAATTAAATATAAACCCAAAAACAATAATTATCAGCGCACCGACCCAAGTTTTTAGCCACATACTAACCCACCAACGCATCAAGGCGCAGTTTTGGCAAATTGAGATACAACAAGCCAACGACCTGCCCGCAGGCTTGACGTTTTATTCAGAATCAGAATTTGATGACTTGCCCAAACCAGTTTTGATTACAAAATATTGGAAAACTGTAATATCTTAGTTAAATTTGTAATGGGTCTTTAGTCCTAATTAAATTTTAATCAACAATTCAAAACAATTATTAAAGATGGCAGGAGTAAACAAAGTAATTTTATTGGGAAACTTAGGTAGCGACCCAGAAGTACGCCACTTAGACAGTGGCTCAGTGGTGGCAACGTTCAATATTGCCACCTCAGAAGCCTACAACAACAAAAACGGTGAGCGTGTGGAGCAAACCGAATGGCACCGCATTGAATTATGGGACAATTTGGCCAAAACCGCCGAAAAATACCTTAAAAAAGGCAACCAAGTATATGTAGAAGGCAAAATCAAAACCGAAACATGGACCGACAAAGAAGGCCAGCAAAAATCGGGAATCCGTATCAGAGCCACTTCGATGACACTCGTTGGTGGCCGCTCGGCAGGTAGTGCAGACAGCGAAGGCGGCTACCAAGCAGCAGCACCGCAGCAACAAGCCGCAACAAGCCGACCAGCAGCAAGCCCACGCCCAACAGAGCCTGTGCCAGACTTTGGCGCACCGTCGGGTGGTGGTGGCGAAGAAGATTTGCCGTTTTAGGTAAATTTTTTGGCGAATTAAAAAATATAGACTGCAAAATGCGTTTTGCAGTCTACATTTGTGTTTGATAGTGATATTGATAAAACAAAAATTAGGATACCATGAAAGCCATTAGCACCGATGTATGGACATACG
>JAYVJH010000097.1:0-1862 GCA_043769455.1 Runella sp.
AGGTTCAAAAAATGATAAAAGAGGGTATTATTACCGAAAAAGAGGTCCAAGAAGCAGCTGAAAATTACCTCATAATATAATCTGTAGAGTTTTCAGTAAGGGAATTAGAAAAGGTTAGTTTGTTGAAAAAAGTTGTTATTAAGCAAAAACCTTTGCACATCGAATACAATCTTACCGAAAAAGGGAAGTCGTTAATTACAATTTTTAAACAACTTGAAATATTAGGGCGATAAATATCAACTAATGTATTTAAAGGCTTTATTGATTTATATTACAATCGTTTCCTTATGGATTTTCTTGCCCTTGTGTCTTATACAGGAACGTTCGTCTTTGCCCTTACAGGGGCGATGAAAGCACGCCGACACCAAATGGATATTTTTGGTGCTGCATTGCTTGCTTTTATTACTGCTTATGGCGGCGGCACAGTGCGAGATATACTTATTGGTATTCGCCCTTTGAGTTGGCTCAATGATTATACCGCTCTTGTTTTAGTGGGTTTTGCGGTTGTTATTGTTTTTATATTCAATCAAAACGTCCTGAAACTACAACAGACCATTTTTATTACAGATGCGATTGGCTTAGGGCTTTTTACTGTTTTGGGTATTCATAAATGCGTAGAAGCACAAATCAACAGTGGTTACGCTATTATTTTAGGCACAATAGGTGCTTCTTTTGGCGGTCTGATAGCCGATATTTTAAGTAATACTATTCCTGATTTGCTCAAAAAAGGCGAACTATATGCAACAGCCTGCTTGGTTGGCGGAGTGATTCAGATTTTGTTAGAAAGACAAGGTGTTAATGACAAAATAGCAATGGCAATATGCGTTTTCATTGTTGTAATAGTTCGTATATTATCAAAATGGAAAAGAATCTATTTACCAGAAATATGAAGCCAACAAAATAATGAAAGATGTATTAGTTACAGATTTGGGTGTCCAAAAAGTTGTTACTAAGCAAAAACCTTTGCCCATCAAATACAATTTTACCGAAAAAACAAAGTCGTTAATTGCTGTCTTTCAGCAACCAGAAAGTCTTAGGTAGTGTCCGTTATAATTGTTACTGATTGGCCTACAAATATCAATTTTTTTAACCCCCAAAAACTGATATTTATTGTTACCGCAGGATAAGTTTTGGTACAATATTTGCTGTATTTCAATATATTTCATACCTTTATTGTCCCTTAAAATCAGCTTGTTATGATTTTGAGGGAAGTAATAAGGCATAATCACAACTTATCAACTCTTCCAAATGCTTCGACTTGTACTACTTATTGGTATGACGATTGCCGCTGCTACACTGTCGCATGCACAGAAGTTATTTGGGGGTAGTTTTGAGCGGCAGGCCGCACAAACTTTGGCAGGGCAGCCCTACTCGTACCGTTTTGCTTGCACTTTTTATGCCGATGAAGCTGGCAAAAATGCACTTCCAAATCAGTTGAAATTTAGCATAATTCGTAAAAGAGACAACGCCATCGTAAGAGAATTGGTAGCCACTCGCAACGCCAATCCCGCAAAAAATACCTTTACTAACGACTGCGCCCAACTGGGTGCTGTGGCCAGCATAGACTTATATTCGGTTGTTTATGCCTATGAAATGATTATCTCCCCGTCTGAATTTGGCGACTCTGATGGTTTTTATGTCATAAACGAAGCACCACCTGTGCCACGAGCTGCATCAGCCAATATCAAGTCATCAAAATTGGTCTTATATCATTGGTTTTCACCACAATATTTGTTTGAAAAATTAGACAATGCCGATGACGGACGGGCAGCTACGGGTCTTTCGGGCGAGTACGCTTTCATTTGCAAAAACGAAGGAAAAAGCCTACGTTTTGAGCTAACGTCTTCGCCAGCAGTCAGTTA
>JAYVJH010000098.1:0-1599 GCA_043769455.1 Runella sp.
TTGTCGATGTCTCTATAAAATTTCTTGATGCTTTTGTCTTCTTCGAGCGTACTTGAACCAGGAAAAACCACCCAAAGTACAATATAAAGCAGTACAATAAAGCCACTGATACCCGCAAAGGGATTGTCCATGTCGTACCCAAATATACCCCAGCCAATCGGGAAACCCGTAACTACGATGATGGCTACAAAACGTACAAAAAGCGAATCCACATTAAGATAATGGGCAATACCTGCACACACACCACCAAGTATTTTGCGTTTGGTGTCTCTGGCCAATGGCTTTTTGTTGTAGGTATAATTGGTTTGTCGTTTGCCTGTTTTGGAGTCGTACTTGTATTGGTATTCGTAGTCGCCACGTTTGTACTGGTACTCATAGCCGTCTGCCGTTTGGCTACTGGCCGTTTGGCTACTGGCCGTTTCTGATTCTTGGCTTTTAACTTCCGACTTTTTTGCTAAATCTTCGTTTTCTTGAACTGCCTCAAAGTCGGCAACTGTTCCCATTGAGGCAATGAGCGCATTTACATCATCAAGGCCAATGACTTGCTTATCGCCAGATTTTTGATTTTTCAAGAATTTTTCAGCAATACGCCCTTCGATGTCCGATACTATTTCTTTGCTATCTTCATAGTTTGAAAAATATTTTTGAACCGAGTTCAAATAACTTCTTAGTTTTTCGTAGCCATCTTCTTCTATATAAAAAATCAAGCCTGCAATATTGATACTTATGGTCTTTTTCATTTTTGGTAAATGATTGAGTGATTGAGTAGTGTTATTTTTGAGAACTGTTAATGTCTAAAACTTTGTTGTCTTCACTTAGCTCGCTGTCGGTTGCCAACTGTTGAGATTTTTCGACAATGGCATGAACCGAATCAGAAAGTTCGGCCCATGTAACGTCTAACAACGACAGTGAGCTACGGCCCAACTCTGTCAATACATAATATTTGCGAGGTGGCCCCGACGACGATTCCACCCATTTGTAGTCGAGTAGCCCTGCGTTTTTTAGACGTGTCAAAAGCGGGTATAATGTCCCTTCAACAACCATAATCTTGGCCAATGTCAATTCTTCGAGCATATCCGAAGCGTAAACCTCACCACGAGAAATAATATGTAAAATGCAGAACTCTAAAATTCCTTTCCGCATTTGTATCTGTGCATTTTCTACGTTCATAGCTAATTTTTGATTTTGATACAACAAAGGTATAATAAGGTACTTTGTGATACAAGGTACTCGATAAAATTTTGCAATAATTTTGTATGAATGGTAAAAATAAATGGTCGAACGGTTACATAAGTAGTGAATAGTGAAAAACGAATGACGAAAAGTATTGTAATTGATCAATAGTCAAATATTTAAAATAAACCGCATTACTATCGCCCCACTGGGGCTTTACCATTCAATTACTCATTTTAGCTACCAACAGTACACACCTACGGTGTTATTTTTTAGTTGCATAACATGAGTTATTTAGACAATAGACAAAAAAAACTGTCCGAGAATGCACAAAAAGTGTACGTTTTCGGACAGCTTTTAGTACTAATATATTTACAACTATCTATTAAACAAGTACTTAATAATCTGGCACGGCTTTGGTGCAGT
>JAYVJH010000099.1:0-7595 GCA_043769455.1 Runella sp.
GGCTTCGACTAATTCAAAATTAGCCCAAAAAATGCCCGATGTCATTGATTTTGACTGTGGCCCAGTGATTTTGGGTGAGCAAACGATAGAACAAAATGCCGACGATATGCTCGAATTCATCATCAAAATAGCCAGCGGCCAGCAGCTTACCAAAGCGCAAATATTGGCACAAGACGATTTTATACCATGGAAGCGAGGCGTTTCGTTGTAAGGAAAGAAAATATTGAATAAATTGCAAAAAATACAAAAACATGATAGCAACAGAAGACATACTCACCAAAGAAGCCTCAGCCTCGGTTCTATTAGAAAGCCTCGTTTATGAAACGCTCGGTGGTAGAGATTTGTACTACCGAGGTTACAAAGAAGTATTGATTGGACAAAAAACAAAGGAAGAAATTATGGCAAGTAGCTCATTACAAAGTACATTGGTAACATTGGTCGTACTATTTCTTGGTGGTTGTATCAATCGGCACAAATATTTACTAAGTTCCAGCGAAACAGGCTTACATTTATCTAAAAATGATAATTTAGGACTGGACATAGCTATTTTTGATAAAGAAACGCTGAAGCCTTTGGACGAAAAATATTTTAATATTCCACCCAAAATAGTAATTGAGGTTGATGTCAAGGTAGATATTTCAATCGCTGATTTTCCTGCCAAAGAGATGGATTATATTTTTGATAAATCACAAAAATTACTTGATTTTGGTGTTGAAAAGGTAGTTTGGATTACAACTCACACCAAAAAAATTATCATTGCCTCCAAAACCCAAACTTGGATTGTGATTGACTGGCACACTGATTTTGAATTAATGGAGGGTTGTAACCTTAATATCAAGCAGCTATTGGACGATGAAGAGATTAAATATTAAAACAATTAGGTAGTGAATAGTGGAAAACGAATAGCGAAAAATACCGTATTAGTTTTGAATAAATACTTAAAATAAATCAAAAATTGTTCATTTGTAGGTAACTACCTACACCACAAAAAAACCCTCGCTCAATAGCGAAGGCTTTTTTGTGGTATTTTATTTTATTCTAAAACTTGAAAGAAACACCTACCTGAGCTGTGCCAAATCCTGAGCCTAATTCTACATATCCAGCCACATTATCTGTCAAATAATAACGACCACCTAAGTGAAACAGGGGTATGATACCACCAGCAGTGTCATAAGCACTCAACCCCGACAAACCTCCAAAAGAGACTTTTCTATATGCCAAACCTGCGCCAGCATACAAATCAATTTTATCGTTTCCGAGTTTCAGTAACTCATTAAAGTGATAAGAGCCACGTGCGCCTATTGTAATGACAGAGAAGTTATATCCCAAATAATTTGTACCCGAATAGCCTCCCAAAGCACCGACACTGATGGCATCGTGGATGCCGTATTCAAGAGAACCACCAAAGCCAAGCCCGCCAGCACCATACGTGCCAAGGCCAATACCTACGTTTGCCAATTTGTCGCCCTTTTGGTATTGAGCATTAGCCGTTTGTGCTACACCCAGCAAACATGAGCCAAGCGCAAAGAATAAGATTATTTTTTTCATAATTGTTAAAGTTTTAAATATGTTGTTAAAGTAAAAATCAAAGCAACGAAATAAAAACCAAAACTGCAATTTTATTTTTTTCAATTTAGTAATCGGTTACTTTATCTAAAACTACTCAATTTTTTTTTGACCTTTTCAATCCACCTTGCTTGTTCGGTAGTATTGAGGCCGTGGTCAGTTTCGCCATCGTATTGGGTTTGGGTATTGTTGAGGTCTCGGTAGCTTTCTAAATATTGGTACTGGATTTCACTACTAAAATCTTCGACACTAAAAATCATATTCGATATTTTGCGTTTAAATCGCTCGGCAACGAGTTTGGTTATATCAAAGTGTAGCTGTTCGTGTGCGAGCGTATAGTCGTTTTTGGCATCGGGCCGCACCCACGACATTGTTTTGTCGAGCCACACAAATGTCCGCACTCGTAGCTCTACTACTCTATTATTGACTTTTGCCCGAGACTCAAACCCAAAACTGGTAAAAACCTGCGCCGCCCAGCGACTTCCAAACTGCGTGCCACCCTTAAAATCTCTCCAGTTTAGTTTTCGTTTTTTGTTATAATAAACTGTATCCCCGATTTCGGTTTTGAGTGTATCGTCATCAAAAATCACCTGCACACGCTTGGCCAGTTTATCGGACTTGGCACTGTCTTTAAACCATTTGACAAAGCCTTTTAGCTGGTTTTCCAGACCTGTTCTAAGTAATTTATCGACAAGCTGAAAGTCGTCTATCGAGCGAGTGTAAGTACTGGTGGCATTACCAGTTGTCAAAAATATCCGTTGGCCATCTCTGTATGTCTCAAATGTAAGGTTCATACCAATTTCGCCAGCCACTGTGTATATGTTTTGTAGTCTTTCATTTACTTTCAAATCTTTGATAACCAAATAAATAGGCATTGATTCTGGGTTATTTTTGTCATTGAAATTCTTGGCCAAAAACCGCTGTATGGCCAATGTCGTACCGCTCTCTAAAATCAAACTTGCCATCTGTCTGCCGTCATAAACTCGGCCTATGTTTGAAGTTATTTTTCGGGCATCTTCCACGGCCACAATATAAAACTCGTGCGACGAAACCGCCATTCGTTGCGATGTCAGAGTAAGCGTTTTGGTTTGACCCAATACACAAACAGGAATCATAAAAGCAAACAATAACCAAATTTTCATTAAATTGCGATTCTTAAAAAAATTAGCTTGAAGCTATTGGTATGTAAAAAATAGCCAATAACCCAAAACTCAATAACTGTACGATGAACCGTCCCAAATTTGATGATATTTTTATGGATTTGGCTGTTAGTTTGGCCAAACGCTCGCATTGTATCAAGGCGCAAGTGGGTGCAGTACTGACCAAAGATACAAGAATTATCTCAATCGGCTACAACGGCCCGCCCGCTGGCACACACAACTGCGACGACGAGTTTCCCGAACATGGCTGCCCCAGAGACTCAAAAGGAAGCTGCTCACTGGCACTCCACGCCGAGCAAAACGCAATATTATATGCCACCAAAAACGGGGCAACTCTCGAAGGCACAACGCTTTACGTTACGCTGTCGCCTTGTATAGCTTGTGCGAGGGTGATTTATACAATGAAAATAAAAAAAGTATTTTATAAAGACTCCTATGCTCAATATAAAGGCTTGGCCATTGACGAAGGGGTGGCGTTTCTTAGAAAATTTGGAGTAGATGTTCAACATTATCAATGAATTACCTCGCTCACTTTTATTTATCTTTTGGCCACGAGCCACTCCTTGTAGGCAATCTACTCGGCGACTTTGTCCGTGGCCGCCTCGACCATGAGCGCAACACTATCTATCCAGCAGACATCAAACAGGGGATAGATTTACACCATAAAATAGACTCATTTACCGACACGCACCCCACCGTCAGAGCTTGCCATGAAGCCATGCCCCTAACCTTTGGCCACACCAAGTCAGTAGTGAGCGATATGTATTTTGATTATTTTTTGGCTAAATATTTTTCAGAATACCACCACCAACCGCTCAAAGAATTTACGGCCAATGTCTATGAGGTCTTAAATAAAAACAGTACCATTATGCCAGCTAAGGCTACAATAACGCTGGAGTCGATGATAAAATATGACTGGCTTACCAATTATCAATATCCAGAAGGCATGAGGCAGTCGTTTGTGGGTATGTCCAAAAAATACAAAATCTTAAAAGGAATAGAACTGGCAGGCGAAGAGTTATTTAGAAATGAAGCCCTGTACGAAGGTTTTTTTTACAGTTTTTTTGCCGAATTAACCACCTATTGTAAGCAAGTGGTAGCGTCTATGGATATTATAACTACTTTTGAACCAACAAGAAAACCTATTTGACAATGAAAATACAATTTTGTGGGGCAGCTCGCCGAGTAACTGGCTCAAAACACTTGATAACGACCAACAATGGAACAAAAATATTGCTTGATTGTGGCCTTTTTCAAGGAATAGATACTCAGGACTTGAACCTAAACTTTGGTTTTGAGGCTTCCGAAATTGATTTTTTGGTACTGTCGCACGCTCACATTGACCATACTGGGCTTGTACCGAGGCTTGTCGGTAAAGGATTCAAGGGACCAATTTATTGTACGTCGGCCACAGCCGACCTCTGCCGCATTATGCTCATGGACAGCGCGCACATACAAGAAACCGACCTACAACGCATCAATGAACGACGAGAAAAAAAAGGCGAAGCCTTGCTCGAGCCACTATACGATGCTGCTGACGTTGATGCTGCATTAAAGTTGTTTGTACCAGTACCCTATCACCAAACGACAGCATTAAATGACGACATTTCGCTCTATTACACAGATACGGCTCATATTTTGGGTAGCGCAGCCATACACCTGACCATCACAGAAAACGGTTTGGCCAAACGCATTACTTTTTCGGGAGATATTGGCCGCCCAAACGATAAAATTTTGCGTCAGCCAGAACCATTCGACCAAGCCGATGTCATTATTTGCGAGTCCACCTATGGCGATAAGCTACACGAACCAGAAGCCGATGTAAAAGCACATTTGGTACGAGTAGTACGAGAAACGTGCGTGGCGCAACGGGGTAAACTTATAATTCCAGCCTTTGCTATTGACCGTACCCAAGAGTTGATTTTTGCACTTGACCAACTCTCGTCAGAAGGGCTATTGCCGCCAATCAATGTCTATATCGATAGTCCGTTAGCCGTGAAAGCAACAAGCGTAATGAAAAAACATGAAGATTGTTTTAACCCTGACGTAGTGGCATATATCGAAAAAGATGGTGACGCTTTTGCTTTTCCGACACTCAAATATATTTCAGACCTCAACGACTCGAAGGCACTAAACGACTCTGATGAGCCTTGTATAATTATTTCGGCATCGGGCATGGCCGAGGCTGGGCGCATCAAACACCACATCAAAAACAACATTACCAAAGCCAGTACGACTATTCTATTAGTTGGCTATTGCTCCCCAAGTAGTTTGGGAGGAGCCTTGAAACGTGGCGATAAAGAAGTATGGATTTTTGGGCAAAAGTTTTCAGTCAAGGCCCAAGTCGAAGTGATGAGTAGTTTTTCGGCTCATGCCGATTATGCCGAAATAATTGACTATCTGAAATGCCAAGACCCTGCCAAAGTGCAGCAATTATGCTTGGTTCATGGCGAGTACGATACGCAATTGATTTTTAAAGAAAAGCTACAAGCCGTTGGTTTTCAGAATGTTGCTATTCCAGATATGTTTGAAACCATTGAAATTTAGGCCATAATTTTGACAATCACAATTAAAATACGTTAATTTGTGTTCCTGAATAAAACGCCGAAGTGGTGGAATTGGTAGTCATGCACGTTTCAGGTGCGTGTGTCCGTAAGGACGTGCGAGTTCGAGTCTCGCCTTCGGTACATAGTAAGTACTTGTAATTCAGTTAATTACAAGTAAAATGAACAAAAAAAGCTATAAGGTGGCAGAATGGTGGCAGGGCTATTTTGTAAATAGTAAATCATCGAAAATGTCTGAGGAAAAACCACCTTACAAAGCTGCTTATCTTCAATGCCCAGCAGACAAATTGCTTTCAAAAAAGTGGTTTGTCTGCTTCTGGATTTGGTCTAAAACTCAAAAAAAACTCTTTCGGAAACGAATTTGCATTTCTGGGAAAACGGTTGAAGAGCGTGAGAAATTGGCTTTTGAAATAATCGAAGAGATGAACTTACGGCTATCGGAGGGTCTGGTTATTGACAAAATTCAGAAAAAGAAGCCTTTGCTCGCCAAAAACTTGACGATAAAAGAAGCTATATCGGGTTTTTTGGAAATGAAAACAAAAACTTTGAAACGCAAATCTGCCGAAACGTATAAGTCAAATGCGGTAACGTTTGAGGTATGGATACAAAAGCAAGACATTGAGAACTCGCAATCATTTATTGCTGAAAGATTACAAATAACTAAGCAGTCAGTCAACGCTTGGTTCACAAAAGGGACGGTGCCATCAAAAATAATTTTCCTTCTGCTATGCGGCGTCCTGAGCGTGTCGTCTGATGAACTATTGTATGAAAAAAAGACTTGGGGCAAATGGTGCCAGAAACCAAATTATTAGAGGTAATGAGAAAATTGGTAGTTGCTAATGAAAAGTAGGTTAATCGCACCTAAAAACGCACTTTTTGGTTCTTTTTTAGAAAAATAAAATATTCTGCGATCTTATTTTATTTTTTAGATAATTATTTGCATTGAATTTAGCATTTTAAGTGAAATTAAAAATATCAATAAAATTCAAACAAAATATTATTGATATTTTTGTATAAAAAAACTCTATTTGCCAAATATTATTAAAAAAAACAGGTGCGTATAACCTAAATAAAAATTTAGCTGAGTACCAAAGCAAAGAGAATAGCAGGCTCAAAAACGCTACTTATATTTCTAACGAGGGACAATTAGCAAGTAATATCAATCAATAATCGAACCGTGCATGAAAAAAGGCAAAAATGAGGTAAAACGACCGCTTACTAAAACTGAATACACTATTATAGTATTGGGAACGACAATAACACTATTGGCCTTATTTAGCGGGGCTATCGTAGTTGCTATTTTGCTGGGCTTTGGGAGTTTTTTGATTTTGGGATATTTCGGAAATAGAGAAGATAAAAAAGTAAGTGTCGTGAATCCTGTGTCTAAGCCAATACCATTGCCAAATGCTACAATGTCGAAAGATAAAATAGTATATACAGTAGTGGCAGGATTGCAGTATCACGACTTTTTGGTAGGTAACAACAGAAAACTATTGCTGCCAATTTTTGAGGACGAATGTGCAGAAGTCTTGTTAGTAAGAGATGCCAAAAACGCACATTCAGAGAGAGGAACTGCAATAAAAGTGATGCTTAATAAGTGTTTTTTAGGGTTTGTTTCTACCGAAGATTCAGCCGAAGTATCGGAGGCGATTGATACAGGTAAAAATGTGAGGGCTTACATAAGTTATTGGAATCCAGCAGAAAAGTGGTACAATAGGCTTGGATTAAAAGTATTGATTGCGGATAACGATTAAAAAAAAGTGGCAAAAGGTGGCAAAATAAAATCAAATATAACTATCTGAATTACAAGTATTTACGGGCAATATTGACTAAACTTCGAGTCTCGCCTTCGGTACATAAAAGTCCTGCAAATCGTTGATTTGCAGGACTTTGTGTTTTTTTATTTTAGAGCAAATATTCTTACTGAGGTTTAAATGCCCAAAAATCATTGGTTTGTCGGTAATCGTCGCCACCTACGCTTGTGCGGCGGTGTTGCTGGCCAAAGCCAATGAGTCCCGTGCCTGTGTTGCCTATTGCAAAATTATTGACTGTGCCTCCACCTGGGTAATCTGTAGCTTTTTTCCATTCATTTTTATTTACATCATATTCCCAAATATCTCGCAAAGCACTCAAATTTCTGGTAGATTGCCCCAAGCCAAAAAATACCCTGTTGCTCACCACAAAAGAAACGGCATTTCGGCGATCAGCACCAATGAAGTCGGCTTTGCGTTCCCAGCGATTTTCGTTAGGCAAATATTCGTATAATTCTCTGACGGCTTCTGCCCCACTTTCGGGCTCGACCAAC
>JAYVJH010000100.1:0-3814 GCA_043769455.1 Runella sp.
TTGACTTTTATGTGGGACCGCAAGAGTATTCCTGCCGCTGACAACAAAAATGAGATTTATGAAATTTATTTTATCAAAAAAATAAACGGCCAAGCACCAATGGAAGGCGACGTGATTGTGAACGCTGGTAACGACTACGACGACCGTGGAAAACCCGAAGTAACAATGCAGATGAACGCCGAAGGCGCACGCAAATGGAAAAACCTAACAGCCGCCAACATTGGCCGGCCAGTAGCGATTATTCTCGACAACTTGGTTTATACTGCCCCCAACGTACAAAACGAAATACCAAACGGTAACTCAAGCATTACGGGTAGCTTTACAAGCGAAGAAACCAAAGACATGGCCAATATCCTCAAAGCAGGAAAGTTGCCAGCACCAACCCAAATAGTAGAAGAAGCCATCGTGGGTGCTACCCTTGGCTCAAAGTCGGTCAATGCGGGGGTTATTTCGTCGCTGGTAGGCTTGTTGGTTGTACTGGTATTTATGGCATTATATTACAACAGAGCGGGTCTGATTGCCGACGTGGCTCTGTTTATTAACTTGTTTTTCTTGACAGGCGTAATGGCTTCGTTGCATGCAGTACTCACACTGCCGGGTATTGCGGGTATTGTACTCACAATCGGTATGTCAGTCGATGCCAATGTGTTGATTTATGAGCGTATCAAAGAAGAGTTAGGTCTGGGCAAAGGTCTCAAACAAGCCATCAGCGATGGTTTCAAAAATGCTTTGTCATCTATTTTGGACTCAAACATTACTACTTTGCTTACTGGTTTTATCTTGCTTTGGCTCGGAACTGGTCTTGTAAAAGGTTTCGCCGTAACGCTCGTAATTGGTATCTTTACTTCGTTATTTGCCGCTATCTTCATTACCCGTCTGATTTTGGACTGGTGGGTTGGCAAGGGCAATAATATTGAATTTTTTGCAAATTGGTCTAAAAACCTATTCACCGATGCCAATTTCGACTTTGTGTCTCGCCGCCGCTTGTACTATATCATATCTTCGACCATTATCGGTTTGGGTATCGTATCTATTATTTTCAAAGGTTTTGGCTTAGGTGTCGACTTCAAGGGAGGCCGTAGCTATGTAGTAAGTTTTGAAAAATCGGTAACAACCGACGAAGTTCGCAGCGCACTCACTAAGCCATTTGGTGCAGCACCCGAAGTAAAAACGTATGGTGGCACGGGCTTGGTATCAAACAACCAAGTAAACATCACAACATCGTTTATGGCCGACGTTACCGCCCCCACTGCCGACCAAAAAGCAGAAACTACATTGCTTACTGGCCTAAGTTCGTTTGGCAAAGCCACCATTCAGAGTTCACGCAAGGTAGGGCCAACGATTGCTTATGACATGATTATATCTTCGATTTGGGCTATTTTACTTGCCGTATTGGTCGTGTCGGTTTATATCTATATTCGTTTCCGTAAGGTAGCCTTTGTTTGGGGTGCGGTTGTGGCTTTGTTTCACGATGTACTTATTATCTTGGCAATATTCTCAATCTTCAATGGTCTGTTGCCATTCTCACTTGATGTAGATCAAGCCTTTATTGGAGCCGTTCTGACCATCATGGGTTACTCAATGAACGACACTGTGGTAGTATTTGACCGTGTCCGTGAATATTTGAGAGACAGCAAAGGCCGCAAAGAAAGCATAGCGAGCATCATCAACAATGCCCTCAACGCCACCCTAAGCCGTACAGCCGTAACAGGACTTTCAACAATGTTTGTACTAATAGTGTTGTTTATCTTTGGTGGTGAGGTGATTCGTGGGTTCTCGTTTGCGATGCTCATAGGCGTAATTGTAGGTACTTACTCATCGTTGTTTGTCGCCACGCCCATCGTAGTAGATTCATTAACCCGTGAAGAAGCCAACGAAAAGGCTACTGCCGCCGCTGCCGCTGGCTCATCGTCAAAACCATCAGAAGCTACGGCTCGCCTTATTTCTGAGTTTCCAGATGCCAAAATGGGTGCCGACGGACAAATGGTAGTACCTGCCGAGGCCGAAGAAGAAAAACCAAAGAAAGAGAAAAAAGCCCCGCTCGTCAAGGCTTCGCTCAAAAAGTAAAATTTAGAGTTGATAGTACCAAGAAACCCCGTTGCACTCTTCGAGTGCAACGGGGTTTCTTGGTTTTAATACAGGTTTTTCATTTTACATAAAAAGCAAAAGTGGCATTTTTATCAATAACAGTTCGGATTATACCTGCTGTATTTTGCATTTCAAGACTCACGAGATGATGGTTTTTTTCTTGGTTGTTAATATAAGGGAGGTTTTCCATATAAAAATCTTTAGTACTTTCAAATTTACCTATATACAAACCTGTTTTTGTAGGTACATATTTTACACGATACTCAATAGCATCTTCGGTTGTATAAAACGATTGGTACAATTCATTATATCGATAGCCTTTTTCTATGGTTTCGACCATACTTGAGTCCGTTCTGTAGTCAATTCGATACTGATTTGGGCTAACCAATTTGAGTAAACAAATAAAAAACAGAAACTTAGGCCGAGAACCCTCGGGTAGCTGCAAATTTTCTTCTGTACCATTCCGACCTTTGGCAGTGTTAAATATTGTTAATGGCTGTTTGAGATATGAACTAATAACGATTGTATCTTTGTATGCTCGAAGTGTATCTTTTAATCCTTTGATGTCAAAGCGTAAAGTAAGTTGTTTGTGTGGCCCAGGCCCAAAACTCCACTCGTCTTTACAGCTTCCAAGTACCATTAGGAGTAGTATCAAAAATGTTTTTTTCACGTTTTTTTGTTTTGAGCGGCTTTTATTTTTGTGAAATAAAAGCCACTTAATTTGCATTTATAGTTATAAAACACGTACTAATGAACGATAGTTATCGTCATAGGCCCACCATTTTAATTGCTGAAACCCATTGGTTGGTGTACCACTATCGTAAATACGCCATATATCATCGCGAGAGGTATAGTTAGTAGAACTATTAGCTTTGTTTTTCATTTCATCGCAAATTTGAGAGTATGAAGGCATTGACCTTATTTGCCAAATACCCCAAGAAGTATTTGCTTGCATATACGTTCGTCCCACCAAATTATTATTCAAATCCATTGCACTATTGAGATTATCAGGTACAGCACCAAATGCTTGTTGCGGATCGTTCCAAAAAAATTGGTTGGTTGCACCAAATAATTGCCATTGATTTTGTATAGCCTCATAAGTAGTTGCAACGTCTCGCATACGCTCTAATGCCCTATTTTTTGATACGCCCGCATCAATCATGTACTTCACGCCCAGCGCATTCCAGAGCGAGTGCCTGTACGCATTACCTTTTTCACCATCTACGTCTTTTGCTGCTGCAATTGGAAGCGGTTTGCTGGTTGGTATTAAGCCTCCACTAATATCTTGCACTACTCTGTAGTCTGCATCGTTTTGCGCTTGCAACATCCAAGCATATGGCCAACCTACCCAAGCAACATATACGACAAAAGTACCAGCAAATAATAAAATTGCATCGTCAGTTCGCCCATTAGATTTGACTGCTTTGGGGTCTTTTAATGCTTTTCGTAGTGCTTCTTCTCGTATCAGATCGCTGTAATAGTCAAATACAATATCGTTATTTTTCCACATATCTTGCTCATTTCTAATTGACGGTATGTCTTTCATAATCTGTCTGAGGTCTTTGTCCTTGAGCGGTGATTTTGAAATATCAGGATATGTCTTTTTGGTTTCGAGCATCAAATTTATCAAATACCCAGCATCAATCTTAGACACATCAGCTCCACCCCCAGCATCTACACGCCTATTAGCTACACTACCAATGTTTTTTAGATAATCAACGTACTT
>JAYVJH010000101.1:0-3299 GCA_043769455.1 Runella sp.
ACTAACCTCGATTTTTCAAAACTATACGAAAAAGTGGGAAGTATCACAGGCTTAAACATAGCATTTGGTGCTGAGTTTCGTACTGACCTTTATAAAATCACGGCTGGTGAATTGGCCTCTTACTCGGGTGCTGCCAAAAACGTACCTGTTGCTCCAATAGTAGTAGGTGGCCCAGCCTACAACAATGGCGTAACGGCCGCAGGACCGGGCGGTCAGGTATTCCCAGGCTATCAGCCAAGTAACCAAATCGACAAATCACGTACTAACTTAGGTCTTTACGGCGATTTAGAAGGTGAGTTTGCCAACCGCTTATTGGTTGGTGTAGCCGCTCGTTTTGAGAACTATTCAGATTTTGGCTCTAATGTAACAGGTAAATTGGCCGCTCGTTTGAAACTAACCGACAACTTCGCCGTTCGTGGCTCGGCCAGTACAGGCTTCCGTGCGCCATCGTTGCACCAGCGTTATTTTAACAATACTTCTACGCAGTTTGTGAGCGGTGTACCGTCTAATACCCTGACCGTAAACAACGAAGACGGCTCACTTTCTCGTGTTGCGATTGGTGTAGATGCACTCAAACCCGAAACATCTGTAAACTTTACGGCTGGTGTAACGGCCAAATTGGGAACGTTGTCATTGACGATTGACGCTTATAAAATTGACATCAAAGATCGTATCGTTTACTCTGGAGCTTTCTCTCGCACCTTGTTAGGCTTTACTGCCGACCAGTACGTGGGTATCAACAACGTAAACTTCTTTGCCAACGCCGCCAACACCAGCACACAAGGTATAGACGTTGTTGCCAATGGCCGCTACAATGTAGGCAAAGGCAAGTTGTTTGTAACGCTTGCTATGAACTTCAACGAAAACAAAGTAACGAGTATCAACAGCACACCGCTCATTAACAGCGATGCCAAAAACGACCCAGCAGGAAACCCAAATAGCTGGTTCAAAAACCTATTATTTGACCGTCAGCAGATTTCACGTATTGAAGTATGGCAACCAAAAGATAAAATCAATTTGAGCTTGACTTATTCAATCGGTAAATTTGATATTACAGCTCGTACCGTTCGTTTTGGTGAAGCCAAGTACATTCACAATATTTATACAGAAGCCAAAAGAGCAGACGGTACTTACTGGAGTACATCAAACAATATTGCAGGCCAGCCACAGCCGTTGTATAACTACAATAGCGATGGTACAGCCAAAATCGATCAAGTATTTGCGCCAGTATTTATCAGCGACTTGATTGTCAATTACAAAATCAATAATATGCTTGGCATTGCAGTAGGTGCAAACAACGTTTTAGACGTATATCCAGACCAAATCTACATCGACCCTCGCAACGCCATTGGCTCGGTGGACTATAACTCTGGCCGTGATGCTTCAAACCGTGGTCGTTTGTTGTTTCAGCCCAATCAGGGCGGTTACAATGGCCGTTTTGTGTTTGCTCGCCTAACAGCATCGTTCTAAGTAGTCAAGTCGTATTATATTTGAATATGACTTAGTAGTAGTATTCCAAAAATCAAACGGCAGTCAGACAATTAGTCTGGCTGCCGTTTTGTTGTTTATGTTTTATTACAAATGTTGATAATATTGGCGAACAATTATACAAAGCCTAAGCATTAAAATTTGGTTTAAACCAAGTGCTTTTTTGGTTTAAACCAAAAACTTTCTCGTTTTGACCCGCTACCTTTGTAAAACAAAAAGCCCTGCATCTGTCTGGCCAACTTCACAGGGCTTTTTTACAAACAATTTTTTCAAATTATTTAAAACTGCCCCATAGCCTTTGTCTCCAAGGGACATGGCTCCGGTCTGTGAGACACAGACCACGGAGTAAACGAACTTACAACAACTATTTAAACGCCCTAACGGGAATAAGAAAATGAATATCTACATACAAAAATCATATTCTTTTGTTATTTTTATTTGCCTTTTTTCTCTGTTATGGAACTGCGATATTCAAGGTAATTTAGGTCCATTTGAGCAAGATTTTTCTGGTTTTTGGAAATTGAAAGAAATAAAACAGCCCGATGGAAAAATAATTACGGTTAGTAACAACAAATATTTTTTTAGAGAATGGCATGGGAGTATTTCTTCAACCAGTCCGGTACCAATTTCAAAAGATAGTATATTTCTTTACACAGAGCGTATTCCTGTTATGGCAACTGCCATCAAGAGAAAAATTGAAAGAGATGAGAAGAATAGAAAAGCTATTTCCGAATTAGACAATGGGCAGTATATTTCAATTCAATCTTTTTATGACCAAATGATGACCGATGTTTATGTTGAAATTCGTATAGCAAATAGTCTTGAGGAACTCTCAAAAAGTAATATTGAAAGATATAAACCTTTTAATACGACAAGGGTGTGGTGATAGTTTGGCAATATGTGGTAGTCTAAAAAATCAAGTACAACACAACGGCAGCCAGACAATTAGTCTGGTTGCCGTTGTGTGTTTGTGCTTTATTACCAGTGGTAAATGATTTACAAACAAATATGCAAAACAGGTAGTTTTACTCTAAAATATACCAACATTACTGCTTTACTTTGCACAAACTAACCTCTACAGCTATGCCATTTATTACAACCCTCGAAAGCTTTGCGCCAATGTCCGAGGCTTGCAAGGCCGCTTTAAATGCGGTCATTACGTCTAAGGATTACAAAAAAGGCCAAACTATACTATCGCCTGGCGACATCAACACCAAACTATATTTTATCGAAACGGGTTTGGCCAAAGTATATTATGATGCAGATGCAGATGCAGATGCAGATGCAGATGCAGATGCAGATGCAGATGCAGATGCAGATGCAGATGCAGATGCCAGACAAATTATATCTTGGTTTGGTTATGAAGGTGGCTTTTTGTGTTCTGTTAGCAGCTATTTATATCAAATTCCGTCCAAAGAACATATCGAACTATTGGAAAATAGCAGATTATTGGCCATCGAATATGACGATTTGCAGCGGCTTTTTAAAGACTATCCAGAGCTAAATTTAACTTTTAGGCTTATATCGCAGTTTTTTATACTCATATACGATACTCGCACAAACATACTCCGTGAGCGCAGCCCTAAAAAACAATATGAAGCGTTTTTGAAACTATACCCTAAATTGGGAAATCGTGTGAAAGTAGGCGATGTTGCGGCCTATATCAATCGGGATATATCAACTATCAGCAAAGTTCGTAACGAAATAGCAACGAAACCGAGATAGTTTTTGGTTTGAACCAAATGCTTTTTTGGTTTAAACCAAAAACTATCTCGGTTTGACCCCCTACCTTTGTAAAACAAAAAGCCCTG
>JAYVJH010000102.1:0-4530 GCA_043769455.1 Runella sp.
TAGCATCAAATAAAAAATTGCTCTCTGTATTTTCTTTTTTTATAATTTAGCAAAATATTTCAAATTAACCCTAAGAATGCTTAAAGAAGAACGCCAAAGGCAAATTCTCGAAAAACTCAATCGAGATCAGCAAATTAGTTTAGTATCGCTCAGTCAGGTAATGGCGGTGTCTTATGATAGCATCAGGCGGGACATTATCGAACTCGAAGACAAAGGGCTTCTCAAAAAAGTACACGGTGGGGCGGTGGCCAATTCATATATGTCGTTCAAGGCCGCTCAGGGCTTGGGAGTGTCCAACCAAGAAGTGTTACAGATAACCCGAAAAGTACAAAAACTACTCGAAACCAAGCGTATTGTACTCATGGACGGCGGCACAACCAATTTTCATATTGCCGAACAGTTGCCAAAAAACGTCGAAATGACGGTCATCACCAATAGCCTGCCGCTGGCGATGATGCTCAACGACCACCCCAAAGTCGAAACTATTTTGCTGGGTGGCTCTTACTACAAACGCTACCAGATTACGATGGGCAGCGAAACAATCAAGCAATTAGAGTTTTTTAAGCCCGACATCTATTTGATGGGCTTCAACGGCCTGCACCTCAATTCTGGGCTAACAATCAGGCACTATGAAGAGTCGTTATTGAAACGAGCCATGATGGCGATTTCTAAGCAGGTAGCCGTATGCGCCATTCCCGAAAAACTAAACACCATAGAAAACTACAAAGTTTGCGACCTGTCAGATATTGATATACTCATCACAAACCTCAAACCAACTGACCCAACACTGGACTCGCTAAGAATAAAATCGTTGGAAATACTGTAGCGATATACTACATTTTGTAAGTTTTCGTTTCGATAAGAAATAAACGCACCAACTCAAACTTACTAACAATGGCAAAAATCCTCTGGGCAGACGACGAAATAGACCTCTTGAAACCACATATTATTTTTCTGACAAACAAAGGCTACGACATTACGCCCGTCAATAGTGGTATAGATGCCATTGACAAACTCGAAAAAGAACGATTTGACATTGTGTTTTTGGACGAAATGATGCCTGGTATGACTGGCCTCGAAGCATTGGCCAAAATCAAGCAGACTTGGCCCAACTTGCCCGTAGTGATGATAACCAAAAGCGAAGAAGAACACATCATGGAAGATGCCATTGGTTCAAAAATCGCCGATTATCTCATCAAGCCTATCAACCCTAATCAGGTGTTGTTGTCGGTCAAAAAAATATTGGATAATCGCCGCCTTGTGAGCGAAAAAACAAATCTGACCTACCAGCAACAGTTCAGACAACTCGCCGCCCAATACCAAGACCGTATAGGGCATGAAGAATGGGTCGAACTCTATAAAAAACTAATTTATTGGGAACTCGAACTTGAAAACTCGCAAGACAAAACGATGGAAGATGTCTTTGTGATGCAAAAAGACGAAGCCAACGCTAATTTTTGTAAATTTGTAGAACAAAACTATGAAAGCTGGCTCAACGACCCGACCGCCGACCGCCCCATACTGTCGCACCAATTATTGAAACGCAAGGTATTTCCACTCCTGAAAGCCACTGAGCCACTGTTTTTTATATTGATTGACAATTTTAGGTACGACCAATGGAAAGTAGCCGAGCAGCTATTACAAGAGTTTTTTACGACCGAAGAAGAGTCGTCTTACTATTCTATTTTGCCAACCGTTACAGGCTTTGCCCGTAACGCCATTTTTGCAGGACTGATGCCGAGCGAAATTGAGCGGCAATATCCGCAATGGTGGGTAAACGATGAAAACCTGCCCGACAGCGAAGAAGGTCTCAACAAACATGAAGAAGACCTACTTCGCAAGCAGTTTGAGCGCAATCGTATGCAAGTCAAGTTTTCGTACAATAAAATCGTCAATCAAAATCAAGGCAAGGCATTGGTCGAAAACGTAACTAATTTATGGAAAAACAACCTCAACGTCATTGTCTATAACTTTGTGGATATGCTCTCACACGCCCGTACCGACATGATGATGATAAAAGAACTCGCCCCCGACGAAGCCGCCTACCGCAGCATCACACGGTCGTGGTTTCAACATTCGCCCATTATGGATTTATTGAAAAAAATAGCTGAAAAAGGCGGACGAATTTGCATCACAACCGACCACGGTATGATTCGGGTCAAGAAACCAATCAAAATCATTGGCTATCGAGAAACCAACACCAACCTGCGCTACAAACAAGGCAAAAATTTAGGCTTTGATAGCGAAAATCATTTGTTTGTCTGCAAACGCCCCGAGCGGTTTTTTCTGCCACGGCTCAATATGTCATCGGCTTATGTGTTTACCAAAGAAGACTATTTCTTTGCTTATCCCAACAATTTCAATCAGTACGTGCATCTCTACCGAGATACGTTTCAGCATGGCGGCCTCTCAATCGAAGAAATGGTCATACCTTTTGCGTACTTGAAAGCAAAATAAAAAGGTTCTTTGACAATTTTTTGTTGCCAATACTTATTCAATCTCGAAAGAAACGCAAAATGAAGTTTCGATTTCTATGATTTAAGCAAGTATTGATGTACCAATTTCTTCATATTTTTACAGTCTAAATACAACACCAACGCACTTGAACAATATGCCAAAAATTAAATATTATATCGTAGATGTTTTTGCTTCTAATAAATATGAAGGCAATCAGTTGGCTGTATTTGTGGATTTCGACAATCAAGTTTCTGATACTCAAATGCAACAAATGGCTCGAGAAATCAATTTTGCAGAAACTACTTTTATCAAAACCAATAAAGCCAACGAGCGTTTTGGAGTTAGAATTTTTACACCCGAGCATGAAATCCCCTTTGCGGGCCACCCCTCAATTGGTACAAGTTATGTCATTGCCAAGTTTTTATTGCCAAAAGTACCGAGCCAATTAGTGTTAGAATTGGCACATAGCGACATTGATATTACGATTCTTGACCCTACTAATATTGACCAAAGCCTGCTATTTATGCAGCAAGCCCAGCCTGAGTTTCGAGAATATTTTACGCACCAAGAAGTAGCCACTGAGTTGGGTATTGATCTGGCCGACTTCAATACAGATTTACCCATTCAAGAAATATCAACGGGGCTACCTTATATTATTGTTCCGCTCAAAAACTTGGCCGCTACCCAAAATCTATCATTGCAAGCAGATGTTTTTCAAGTATTTTTAGAAAAACGAAAAAAGTACAAAACCAATAGCCCAACAGGACACTCAACTTCGTTGTTTTTTTTCACAAACGAAACCTATAATCTTGACAATCAGTATAATACCCGAATGAAACTACTCGAAAATGGCCGACTGTCAGAAGATGCCGCCACGGGTAGTGCCAATGGTTGTTTGCTGGCATATCTGTTAAAGCACGACAAACCTACCATAAAAGCAACGGTAGAACAGGGCTTTCAGATGGGGCGTAAGTCGTTTTTGTATTTGGACGGTAGCATAAAAAACGACCGATATGTTCTAAAAGTCGGTGGCCATACGCAGTTAGTTTCAGAAGGTTCGTGGTATGTCTGATAGTATGCCGTTGTCCATATATTTGTACATTTTAGTGAGTTATTTGAAATACATAAAACAAAAATAATGCCGCTTCGCTTCCCTGTATATTTGGACTATAACGCCACCACGCCTGTTGATAAACGTGTGTTGGAAGCGATGCTTCCCTATTTTTCTGAACACTTTGGCAATGCCGCCAGCCGCTCGCACCTCTACGGTTGGGAGGCCGAAGAAGCCATAGACAAAGCCCGAAAGCAGGTGGCTAAGATTTTGAATTGTAACACCAAAGAAATCGCTTTTACGAGTGGTGCAACAGAGTCTAACAATCTGGCTATCAAAGGATTGTTTGAAAAATATGGTGCTACCAAAAAACATATCATCACACTCGAAACCGAACATAAAGCTGTGTTGGACGTTTGTAAAGCCTTAGAAAAATGTGGTGCTACCGTTACTTACCTCAAACCAAAGCCCGATGGGTTGATAGACATTAAGCAACTGAATATGGCACTTCGACCAGATACGTTGTTAGTATCGGTGATGTTGGCCAATAACGAAATTGGGGTCATTCAGCCTATCAAACAGATTGCCGAAATAGTCCACGCCAACGGCTCGTTTTTGCATACCGATGCTACGCAGGCTGTTGGCAAAATACCAATTGACGTACAAGCCGAAGACATTGATTTATTGAGTCTATCGGCACATAAATTATATGGGCCAAAGGGCGTAGGAGCATTATTTATAAAAAAAAACATAGCAATAATAGCGCAAATAGACGGCGGTGGCCATGAGCGAGGCCACCGCTCGGGTACGCTCAATGTGCCAGGTGTTGTAGGCTTAGGCAAAGCCTGTGAAGTAGCTCAAAAAGAAATGAAAGGAGAGGCCGAAAGACTCAATGGATTGCGTAATAAGTTAGAAATCAATATCTTGCGGGCTATTCCTAATACTTTTGTGAATGGAAGTATAAATAAACGAATGGCCAACTTGACCAATATTTGTTTTGCAGGTTCAGACGGCGAAACCCT
>JAYVJH010000103.1:0-5007 GCA_043769455.1 Runella sp.
TTATACAGGGCAGCGATTCAAAACGTAAACGGCTATATCAAATATTGATGAATAAAGAGCATCAAAACTTAAAAGACAGTTACTTGATTTGGGGCGGTAACGACACACAAACAGAACTTTTTGAAAAAGGGAAGAACTACACATTTTTTGTGATTACAAAACGATAAAAAAGATGAAAAATAATCAAATACCAACCGCCGCCCAATTGGCATACGAATATGCTATGGTGGATAAAAAAATGGTAGTAGCAAGAGAAACGTTAAAAAATTTCCCTCAAGACCATTTTAAAAAACTAAAACAAGAAGCCTTAAAAATGGCAAAATAAAACACAAAGCCGTAATCACTGACTTGAATGTAGAAACAAAACAACATGGTAACAGTAACAGAAAAAGCAAAAAACAAGATATTTGAGCTACGGAATTTGGAAGCACAGGCTCAAGAAAACAACATCAGAGTAGGTGTAGTGGGCGGTGGCTGCTCGGGGCTGATGTATAATCTGGAATTTGACACGGAAATAAAACCCACCGACCAAATTGTAGAGGACAAGGGTGTCAAGATTGTGGTGGACAAAAAAAGTCTGCTGTATTTGGTTGGTACAGTACTCGACTTTTCGGACGGACTTAATGGTAAAGGGTTTCAGTTTGTAAACCCCAACGCCTCACGTACCTGTGGCTGTGGCGAGAGTTTTTCAGTATAACATTCTGAACTTTATCGTAGCCTCCATTTCTTTTATTTCTTGCACAAAACCAATATCGTAAGTTTTGGCTACGTCCATAATCACATAGCCCACATCTTCGGTTGTTTTGAGATATTGGCCTGTAATATTGACATTGTAGCGGGCAAAAATATTGTTAAGTTTGGCCAAAATACCCGGTACGTTTTGGTGTACGTGTAGCAATCGGTGCGAACCAGACAGCAATGGCAACTGAACCTCAGGTAAATTAACACTTCCTGTTGTACTGCCGTTATTGACGTATTCTAAAAGTCGCTCTGGCACGTAGTGACCAATGCCTTCCTGTGCTTCTTCGGTGCTACCGCCGATGTGCGGCGTTAAGATTACATTTGGTACATCTCGCAAATCGTTCTCAAAAACTTCGTTATTTGTCTTTGGTTCATAAGGAAATACGTCCACGCCTGCACCCCAGACTTTTCCGTTTTTGAGTGCTTCGACTAATGCAGGTACATCGACCACATGGCCACGGGCGAGGTTCATAAACACCACACCATCTTTCATGAGTTCAAACTCTCGCTTGCCTATTACGTTTTTATTTTCTTTTCGTCCGTCAATATGCACACTTACTACATCTACAATTTGTAATAACTCATCGAGCGAGCGTACTTTTCGGGCATTGCCTATTGGCATTTTATCGACAATATCATAAAAATATACCTCCATTCCCAAGGCTTCGGCCATGACCGAAAACTGCGTACCGATGTGGCCATAGCCAATTAGTCCCAGTTTTTTGCCTCGTACTTCAAAGCTATTATTGGCCGACTTATCCCATTTACCAGCGTGCATGGCATTGCTTTTGGGTACGATATTTCTGATAAGCATAATCATCTCGCCAATGGCCAGCTCCGCCACCGAACGGGTATTGCTGTAAGGCGCATTAAATACAGACACCCCTTTTTCAGTGGCTGCTTTGAGATCAATCTGATTGGTACCAATACAAAACGCACCAATCGAAATCAGCTTGTTAGCATTTTCTAATACCCTACGGGTTACCATAGTTTTGGAACGAATACCCAAAATAGAAACGTCTTTGATACGTTCAATGAGTTCGTCTTCGTCCAATGCCCCCTTTATAGTTTCGACATTAAAGCCCTCTCTTTCAAAGGCTTCAATCGCTACAGGGTGTACGTTTTCGAGTAACAATACTTTAATGCGACTTTTGGGATATGACTGGGCCCGTGGGAGATTGTTCAAAAACAAAAACTCATCTAACGATGGCACAATATGGTCAGCTACGGCCGTTACTTTCTGGCGTTCAATATTTTCGGTAAAGGCATAAAATCGATTAGCAAGGCCCGAAGCTCGTAGTTCATAGTCAGTATAACCATCGCCAATAGCACATACATCACCAGGTAGATTGAGCGAGCGCAGGAGTTTCACTTTGCCTTTATCTTGCGCCAATAAATTTGTTTTGTCATAGCCAATGACATTATCGTTGGCATCAAAGATAAAAGTGTTGGCATATATATTTTCTGGCTTGATACCCATTTCGGTAACAATCGGCTCGATAAATTCACGGAAACCACTGGAAACAATTAGGATTTTATCGGCATATTCGGTCAAAAAACGGCGATTTCTGGTGAATGAATCTGAAACTTTAGTACGGAGGTGGTCAATTAACAAGGCAATATGCGAGCGGTTGGCTTTCAATAACCCAATACGGGATTCTAAGCCTTCGGCAAAGGCCATCTCGCCATTCATGCCTTGGTCGGTCAAGTCTCTAATTTGCTGTACAATTTGCTCACGCTTTGGATTGCCTGCGAGCGCAATATCGGCCAGTTCGTCAAGTCCTTCTACTTTTGTAAATGTACTGTCAAAATCTATGACGTAAAATGTTTTTTCGTTGGTGTGGAGCATTGACTATGTGTAGTTTTGCGAAGTACAAATTTACATAGATTTGATTAGAGTTTATAGCTTTCTAATTCTCATTTTTCGATATGATACTGGGTCGCCATGGCCTTGTAGTGCAATATGACCGCTGGCGTGAGGCATAGCATAACCCCATTTGGCAAACTTGCTGATGGCAAGGTGCATTTTCCAGTCATCGCTACCGTACTCATAATCAACCACTTTAACGCCATTGAGCCAATGCTCAATGTGATTGTCTTTGACAACAATTCGGCCTTTATTCCATTCACCGGCAGGTTTTACGACCTTAGCAATAGGCTCATACATATCGTAGCAAGCACCTGTTTTTTGTTTGCTATTTATACTAATCATCTTTCCGTTATCATTATAGGGCGGATAATTTTCATCGTCTATTATTTGGTATTCGGGGCCAGTAAAGTAGGTCTGATTGCGTGGGTCTTCTATTACCTTATAAATCACACCGCTATTGCCTTTGGGCGAGGCTCTAAACTGAAACTCAAATTCAAAGTTTTCAAACTCAGCATCTGTTACCAAATCATTATATTTACCGTCTGTCGATATCACTTTGTCTTTTACAACCCAGCCTACAACATTAGTTTTATGGTAAGAGTGCCAATTTTGCGTAGTTTTTCCATCAAATATCTTTTGCCACTTAGCAGGTTTTTGAGCGTAAGCAATATTAAAAGTCAGCACCGTGAGAAGCAAAAATATATTTTTCATTTGTATAAATTGTTTTAGTAAACAAAAGGGTTTTTACACATAAAGATACTTACTATTTATAAATATAGGAATAAACAAAAATCGAGTTGGACAAGTAGTACTTGTTCAACTCGATTCGCTAATGGGTCATATAATTATTTTGAATCTCCACCAAATAAGCCTTTGATAAAGCCCGTTGCTTTTTCCAAAGCTTCGCCTGCTTCTTCTTTTAGGTCTTCAAATTTCTCTTGGGCTTCGGCGGCTATTTCAGTAGCCTTCTCTTTTGCATCGGCCAAGGCTTCAGTTGCTTCGGCTTTGAGACCTTCTACATCAAGATTTTGAATTTTCTCGGTGATGTCATTTTTTAGATCTGCAAATTTTTCTTGAGCCTCTCCCGCCAATTCTTGCGCCTTAGCTTTTGCTTGTTCAGCAACTTCGTTCAATTGATTTTCCATTTTTTAACACTATTTTTAGTTAGATGATTACATTAAATAATTACTATTCTTTATTGTCAGACACAAATTTAGTCAATTCAAATCAGCTTTGATACCTGTAACATAATTATTTTTATGTTAATAGACTTAAAGAATACATAACAAACCTGTACGTCACAAAGAAAGCCCTCACTTTTGGTGAGGGCTTTTGATAATATTGTGCGGTTCGACAATTCGACGATTACGGGGCGGCCTACCGCATACTTTCCCGGATTCGAGCAGTTGGCTGCCCCCGCCCAGTATCATCGGCGGTGTGGCCGGGGTTGCGACCAACCTTAACGGCTCTGTTCGGAATGGCAAGGGGCGTAGCGAGTCGTCGCACCGTCTTATCCTATAATCATTAACAAGGTCTTTCTTATCATCTTATTACACACAAAAAAGCCCTCACTTTCGGTGAAGGCCTCTGATAATATTGTGCGGTTCGACGATTACCCACTTTCCCGGGTTCGAGCAGTTGGCTGCCCCCGCCCAGTATCATCGGCGGTGTGGCCGGGGTTGCGACCAACCTTAACGGCTCTGTTCGGAATGGGAAGAGGTATAGCGAATCGTCGCACCGTCTTATCCTATAATCATTAACAAGGTCTTTCGTATCATCTTATTACACACAAAAAGCCCTCACTTTCGGTGAGGGCTTTTGATAATATTATGCGGTTCGACGGTTCGACGATTACGGGGCGGCCTACCGCATACTTTCCCGGGTTCGGGCAGTTGGCTGCCCCCGCCCAGTATCATCGGCAAGAGGATTGATTTTATCAAACACAAAAAAGCCCTCACTTTCGGTGAGGGCTTCTGATAATATTATGCGGTTCAACGGTTCGATGGTTAGCTACTTTCCTGTCTCCGCTCAGTATCGTTGGCCAGAGGATTGATTTTATTATACACAAAAAAGCCCTCACTTTTGGTGAGGGCTTTTGATAATATTGTGCGGTTCAACGATTTGACGATTACCTACTTTCCCGGGTTCGGGCAGTTGGCTGCCCCCGCCCAGTATCATCGGCCAGAGGATTGATTTTATCAAACACAAAAAAGCCCTCACTTTCGGTGAGGGCTTCTGATAATATTGTGCGGTTCGACGGTTCGACGATTAGCTACTTTCCCATATTCGAGCAGATGGGCTGCCCCCGCCCAGTATCATCGGCGGTGCGGGGCTTAACGGCTCTGTTCAGAATGGGAAGAAGTGGAGCGAATCGTCGCACCGTCTTATCCTATAAT
>JAYVJH010000104.1:0-1648 GCA_043769455.1 Runella sp.
TGGCCTCATTGGCTGTGGTAGTGTGTCAAATATGTATTTGCCACATTTGTCCAAATCGCTTTGTGTAGAACTCGTCAGTACCTGTGATATTGTACCAGACAGAGCCAAAGCAGCTGCCGAAAAGTACAAAATCCACAATCATTATGCACATATAGACCTCATGCTGGCAGGTGCAAAGTTTGACTTGTTGGTAAACCTAACCAATATGCAAGAACACGGGCGGCTCAATCGATTGGCAATTTTAAAGGGAATAAATGTATGGAGCGAAAAACCATTGGCTAATACCTACAACGAAGGGAAGGCATTGCTGGCTTTGGCCAAACAAAAAAATGTCAAAATTTGGGGTGCGCCAGCCGTTGTCAATAGTCCACAGTTTGCGTTTATGGCCAAAGCAATCAACGAAGGCAAAATCGGCAAGGTAGCTGCTGCTCATGCACATTATGGGCATTTGGGGCCTACATGGTCAGCGTTTTTTTATGAACAAGGTGGTGGTAGTTTACCAGACTTGGGGGTATATAATTTGGCCACATTGAGCGGACTTTTGGGGCCTGTCAAAGAAGTAGTGGCTATGACAAACGTCATTACCCCAACCCGAAACGTCGATGACAAAGGTCAGATAAAAGTCATAGCCGAAGACAACGCCATGGTAATAATGAAACACGCCAGTGGCGCACTATCGCACGTGCAGTGTGGTTTTAATTATTTTGACCCTTATGGCCACGAAGGCCACGGCCAAGAAAAACCTACGATTTCGATTGTTGGTACAAAAGGCTCGATGCACCTCGTGGGTTATGACTGGAAACCTTTTGGTGTAGATATGGCCACTATTGACGATGAAAAAGGCCAGCGATATGCTACCGATTCAGGCACTTATGTATGGGAACAGGGCGCAAGCGTTATAGCCGAAAGCATGGCCAAAGGCACAGAGCCGCTCATCAATGCTGAACACGCTCTGCACGTACTCGAAATAATCGAAGCTGCCCGAGCATCACAAGCTACAGGCAAAAGAATACTTTTGGAATCTGTTTTTAGGTGGCCTGTGGTGGGTTGAGAAAGACCCTACACGACCCCCACAATCAATTTAATGCCGTCTAACTGCTTGATAATCACTGTCGAAGATACGTCTATGGCTTGGCCTGTGTCTGACTTAGCCGCCCACTCCGTGCCACGATAGAACACCTTGCCCTCGCCATTGGTAGGAATGGCCGTAACGACGGTGGCGTTGTCGCCCACGTATTCATTGTATTCAACGGTTTTACCATCTTTTTTAAAGACATTTTGAACTGGTTTTCTCAACAATAATAACGAGCCGACCGATACGACCGAAAACGTTAATAGCTGCATATTGAGGGTAGTCGTTATGTTGAGCCAACTCAATAGCGCAGTCGTAAGCGCACCAATACTCAAAAAAACAAAGAAAAACGAGACTGACATCAACTCGGCAATAAGGAGAAGCACTCCTACAATAAGCCATATTTGAGGATATTCCATGTTATTTTTGTTGTTTAACAATACTCATTGCAGTAGCTATCATCGAAGACATATCTCCAAAATTAGCTGGTAAAATCATGGTATTGGTATTTTTAGCCAAATGTCCAAACTGCTGAACCATCTGCTCGGCTACTTTGAGCTGGACGGCCTCCATACC
>JAYVJH010000105.1:0-2653 GCA_043769455.1 Runella sp.
TGGTCAAGACGTTACGAGAAGAAGAACAAAACCAGGTACTGTTTCAGTTTTTGTCAGAATCTATTTTATCATTAGAAAACATCACTCAGCACTACGAAAATTTCCATTTGATGTTTATGGCCAAACTGGCTTTTTATTTGGGTTTTGGGTCAGAAACCGCTTTTGAAATCGAAGAACAACTCACACAAAGCCTGTACCCAATTCCGTTGGACGACACCTCGCAAGAAGCACTACAAATGTTTATCTTGGCCCCTTACACGCACCCGCATAACCTCGACCGCCAACGGCGTAACCAGATTTTGGACGCACTCGTTTTTTTTTATAAAATCAACTTAGAAGACATGGGCGATATTCGGTCATTGGAGGTTTTGAGAGAAATGATGAGGTAGTAGCGTATTTTCAAAAATCAGTTATATTTGTCAAAAAATAAAAGCCATTTTAACCTCCCTGAATGTTATGATACTAAGCCCCATAGCAATATCGCCACCCAAACGCAAACGCAAAATCCCTGATTATCTGATATATGAAATCATGGACGGCCAGCCTATTTATTATAAGGGCTATCAATCTGTACTAAACAAAACCAAAAAATTAGAAGACATCATGGGCTGTAGTTCACTCCAAGCCGTACTCGTTGACTATATGTTGTACGTCATTTACGGTTTTATCGACCGTTCTAAATACCGTGTTTTGAGCAGCGAAATCGGTAGTCATATTGACACTGGCAATAATTTTTCTAATGATATTGCGATTTATGAAAAGTCGGTTTTGCCCGCCGAAAAAATCAATAAAAAATACCCAGACGTACCACCCAAAATCGCTATCGAAATCGACACAGAAGCCGATGTGTCTGAACTCAGCGGTTTTGGTTATGTCTATAAAAAGTCCAAAAAACTACTTGATTTTGGTGTCGAGCGAGTAGTCTGGATTATGACCAATACTCAAACTGTAACCATTATGGAGAAAAACAAAGACTGGCAAGTACGTGAGTGGGACAATGACATTATGCTCATGGACGGCCAAGTATTTAATATTGGTCAATATCTAAAAAGCGAGGGCATTGTAGTTAAGTAATAATAATCAATAAGGTAGTGTAATAAACAAAAATAGTTATGAAGAAAGTCGGAATTTTACATGGTATGGAGAGTACTTTTCCAGCCGCATTTGTCGAAAGAGTCAATCAATTAGATGGCAAAAACGTAGTAGCAGAGCCTGTACTCATCGACCGAGTAGTACAAGGCGAAGCCACAGACTATGCCGTGATTATTGACCGTATTTCGCAAGATGTGCCATTTTACAAAGCCTATCTCAAAAATGCTGCACTGTGTGGCACGGCGGTCATCAATAATCCGTTTTGGTGGAGTGCCGATGAGAAATTTTTTAACAATGCGCTGGCCGTCAAGCTCGGTGTACCAGTACCAAACACAGTACTGATGCCCTCAAAAGTACGCCCCGACGACACGACCGAAACCTCGTTTAGAAACCTCAAAATGCCAATGGCCTGGGGCGAAATGTTCGAGTATGTAGGCTTTCCGGCCTATATGAAGCCCCACTCTGGCGGTGGCTGGAAAAGCGTTTATAAAATAGACGACATGGCCGACCTCTGGCAAAAACACGACGAAACAGAGCAGTTGGTGATGATGCTACAAAGCGAAGTACACTTTGAGGATTATTTTAGATGCTATTGTTTGGGCGGCAAACGGGTACATATCATGCCTTACGAGCCTCGCAATCCGCACCATTTGCGCTATGCCACCCAACCAAAAACTCAGGGCGAGGCATACAAAAAACTCATGAAAACCATTACCGAATATGTACTATTATTGAACAAAGCCCTTGGTTATGACTTCAATACTGTTGAGTTTGCCGTTCATGATGGTATTCCGTATGCCATTGATTTTTGTAACCCTGCACCCGATGCTGATATTCATTCTGTTGGACAAGAAAACTTTGAATGGATTGTAGAAAATGCCGCCCTCATGGCCATCGAAAAAGCAACCGAACACAGAGACGGGCAAACAAACCTCACTTGGGGAACGTTCGTGCAGACTTCTGCCCAAAATTTGCCGCTTGTTGCACCTCTTAAAACCAAAAAAAGCAAATAAATCAAACCGCAGAGTGCAACAAAGGTTTCGTTTTGAAACTTTTGTACGGTATCTATTTTTCTCAAATGCTTGACAATAAAATGAACATCAACTACGAAACCTTGTTGAGCTTAGCCCAGTAATGGTTTTCATTGGTGTTCATTTTCAACTGCACGATAATTTAATACGAGGCTTTTGGTTCTAAATTTATACAAAAAAAGAAAATTTTATAGATACCATATAATTACTAATTTAGTAAATACAATGCTGTTAATCAGTAAGTTATCAAAATAAAAATACCGTATTAGTTTTGAATAAGTACTTATATTTATAGCTCTGTTTAAATTTGCGCTACTACTTAATCGGTTGCGTATAAATAGACAAGGTTTTGATTTGTTTTAAATATCTGATTATTAACCAATTACAATATTTTCCGTTACCTGTTTTTCACTATTCACTACTTATGGTTTTTGTCTATTGTATTTCACCCGCTTTTCGGTTAGTATGTTTTTGCTTGATGGCCGTTGCCGGACCGTTACAGACAATCTATGTATGTATAGTTGGTTAGT
>JAYVJH010000106.1:0-13409 GCA_043769455.1 Runella sp.
GGCCGCCTGGCAATGCGTGAAGTAGCTGGCTCGGAGCGTGAAATACCTTGCGAATTGGCACTATTGGCGGCGGGATTTTTGCACCCAAAACACGAAGGACTATTGGACTTGCTGGGTGTAGAATATGACGACCGAGGCAATATCAAGGCTGTTAATTACCAATCGACAACCAACCCCAAGGTATTTGCCGCAGGCGACTGCCGCCGTGGACAATCGTTGGTCGTTTGGGCTATTTCAGAAGGCCGTGAGGCGGCTCGCAAAGTTGATGAATACCTCATGGGCGAGTCGCTACTCGAAGCCAAAGAAATAGGAATGTTGAACGAGGCATTTGCCTAACAAAACAAATGACTTATCGAACGACCAACGCCCCAATATGTACTTCATATTGGGGCGTTGGTCGTTCGATGGTTTATATTAACACCACAAAATGGAAAAATATAAAAATAAATACCGCATACAATCGCACCGAAAGCCCAACTGGGATTATTCGGCAGAGGGTCTGTATTTTTTGACTATTATTACACAAAATCGTGTTTGTAATTTGGGCGAAATTGTAGATGGAGAAATGATATTATCTGATTTTGGTAAAATTGTAGAAACCGAATGGCTCAAATCATTTGAAATTCGGAATGAATTATTTTTGGACGAATTTATCATAATGCCCAACCATTTACACGCCATTGTGGAAATTGTCAATGATATCACATACGGAATTGATAATATCGAATTGCCATCATTACCACAAATAAAACGAAACGCACCCGTTCGGTTGCCCAAATCTATTTCGTCATTTATGGAAGGGTTTAAATCGGCGGTAAATACAAAAATTGATGATTATATTGATGAACATCAATTAAGCGTACCGAAATATAATCGTAATAATCATTTTTTTCAACCCAATTACCACGACCATATCATTAGAAATGAAAGAGAATATCAAAACATCAAAAACTATATCATCAATAATCCCATAAATTGGAACAAAGACAAATTTAATAGCGATTCAAAAGAATAGAATAATTGACTACCCTAAAACCAAGCCTCTTGCATTTCGACCGTAATGTGGTCTTTACTCAATAACCGGCGAGACAGTGATTCGGTCTTAACGAGTTCATATTCAAAGAAATAACGAGTACAGGCCAATTTGCCGTTATAAAAATTGCTATCGCTTTCAGACACACTACCATTCAAAGCCTCTTGCGCCACGGCGGCCTGTTTGAGCCATTGCCACGACAATACCACAAGGCCGAACATTTCCAAGTAGAGAGTAGCATCGGCCAAGTAAATTTCTGCGTTTTGTGGTGCAAGACTCAATAAATGTGCGGTTACTTGTTGGACTTTACCCAAGTTTTTTTCTAATTGTAGGCAATGATTTTGCAAATTTTGATGTGTTCTGGCCAATACCAAAGTTGCCGTAATTTCTTCTGTCAGTATCAGCACACTTCGGCCTTGTTTGATGGTAATTTTTCGTCCCAACAAATCCATACCATGAATCCCCGTTGTGCCTTCGTGAATAGGGTGGATACGGGCCTCACGATAAAATTGTTCAACTGGAAAATCGGTTGTGTAGCCCGCCCCGCCCAAAATCTGAACGGCGGCACTTGTGGTTTGGCAGCACATTTCAGACGGGTAGGTTTTGGCGATAGGAGTCAGCAAATCGAGTAAGAGTTCATACCGCTCTTTGGTTTCACCCTCCGATACATGAACCAAGTCTGACAGCAGCCCGCAATACAACAACAACGACAACGAACCCTCAACGACCGATTTCTGAAACAACAGCATACGCTTTACGTCGGCATGGCGAACGATAAACGCCTGTGGTTTTGAGGGGTCTTTGTCGGCAATGGGGCGACCTTGTGGGCGTTCTTTGGCATATTGCAGTGAAGCATAGTAGGCGGCCGTACCGATGGCGGCGGCATTCATGCCCACACCTATTCGGGCTTCGTTCATCATCTGAAACATATAACTCAGCCCTTTGTGTGGCTCACCGACTAAATAACCATAACAATCATCATTTGAGCCTATCATCAAGTGGGCAATCGGTGCGCCTTTATAGCCCATTTTGTGATAAACCCCAGCCGTCAGCACGTCGTTATCAGTCAATGAGTTGTCGAGTTGTTGGGTTGTTGGGTTCATTCTCTTTTGAGGTACTACAAACAATGAAATACCTTTTGCGCCTGCTGGCCCGCTCTTGATTTTGGCTAACATCAGGTGAACTACATTTTCGCAAGCGTCATGGTCACCACATGAAATATATATTTTTTGACCTTTCATTTTGTAAACACCCTCAGAGTCAGTAGCTTCGGCTGAGGTGCTGATGTCTGATAGCGAGCTACCAGCGTCGGGTTCGGTGAGTGCCATTGTGCCTTGCCAGAGGCCGCTATACATCTGTGGAGTGTAAGTATCGATAAGCGACTTTGACCCAAAACTACGAATCAGATTAGCCGCACCAGTAGTCAAAAACGGAAAAACGCTTGCCGAATAATTGGCCGCTTGGAAAACAAAGGCCGCTGCATTGTGAACTACCGAGGGCAACTGCTGGCCGCCTTCTTGGTAGCTAAATGGGGCATTTATCCAGCCATCATCGCCAAACCGCTTGACGATAGCCCTCATGCCTTCATGTACTCTGATTTTTCCATCAACGAGTTGAGGCTCTTTTCTGTCCATTTCGGTCAATAGCGGCAGCAGCATCTTATCAGCAATTTGCTCTGCGGCATCTATCACCATATCAAACGACTCACGGTCATGGTCTTGAAAATAAGTATATTGGCTCAGTTGCTCAACGTTCAGTAGTTGATATAAATTGAATTGGAGGTTGCGTTTTGAAAAAAACATTGTTTGTTTTTGGTTAAACAATAGGGTTTACTATTTTTATTTGAGGAAATGCGCTAAAATCGGCGGTGTTACGTGTATAAAGTTCGTAATCATACTCGATAGCCGTTGCCGCAATAATGGCATCGCCCAGAGACAGTTTACGTTTTTGTCGTAAAGCAATAGCTGTTTCAATTATAGAATCTGAAATAGTTAATGTATGCAGGCAAAAAAATACGCTCTCAAAGTATCGTTTGCTTTGGCTGTCTAACCGATGAAAACCCACTACTTCCACTTTTGAGATACCAGAGATGCAGCTTTCAGGGTCTTTAATCAATGCTCGTAAGTAGGCATACTCGGGTAGAGCAGAATAAATGATTAGATTACTATCAAGAATACGCATTACTCAATTTCTAAAGGGTAAGGTTCGGTCTTGGCGGCTTTGAGAAAATTCAGACAAAAAAGTATCTAAATTCTCAATAGTTACTCCTTTGTCTATTATATCAAAAGCATTTTGTCGTGCTATTTTATTTTTAGCGTCTGTTTGTGGGCTATCAAAGGGTAAAATAATAACCTCTAAGGTTTGTTTCTGATATTCTGTCGGAAGCGCAATAGACAAGATACTGCTATCTACTTTTACTATTTGTCGTAAGGCATTCATTGGTTTGTTAGTTTTTATTACGAAGATATAAAAAGTATTTTAAACGTAGTCGAATAAATCAAGCAAACTGCTTGACAACCTGAGCGATATGCTCAGAATCATAAGATTTGGTCTGCCAGCTTTCCAATCGCTCGTCCATCATCTTGAACCACAGCGCAGGCACCAACGACATCAGTATCATGACAGGATAACCAAAAGGCAGTTGTGGGCTTTCGTCAAAATGGCGCAATACTTGGTAAGGCCGAGCCGCAAAAGCGTGATGGTCGGAGTGGCGTTGTAGCTGAAACAGCATCAGGTTGCTTATCAGGTGGTTGGCGTTCCACGAGTGTAGTGGGTTTACTCGCTCATATTTACCAGCCGACACTTCTCTCCGCACAATGCCATAATGCTCAATATAATTGACACATTCTAACGATAAAAAGGCAATGACGCTCTGAACCACAAAAAACAACGGAACGAGCCAGATAGTTGTGGGTATTGGGTCTTGTGTCGGGATTAGTAAATAGCAAAACGTTGTGAGTAGTCCACAAAACAACACTGGTAGTATGGCAAATCTTATCATTTCGTTGTGTTTACTCCATGTTGCTTTGCCTTCACGGGCGAGGCGTTTGGCTTCTATTTGCCAAGCACTGCGGTAGCTACCAACGACAGACTGGTACCAAAACTGAAAGATGGTTTGGCCTTTTCGAGACGTAGCAGGATCGTGTGGGGTGGCTACGTGTACGTGGTGGCCACGGTTGTGTTCAATAAAAAAGTGCATATAACTCACTGTCATCAAAGCCATTTTGCTATGAAACTTCGCTATTGGGCTTTGGCGGTGGCCGAGTTCATGGGCAATGTTAATGATACCCGCCGAAAACACTCCCAAACTGAGCATTAAGCCGATACTCTGAATAATAGTGAGGCCGTCGAAAACCAATACATAGCCTCCCCAGAACAACAACCCAAGCTGAATATAGACATTAGAATAAACCAATACATCAAAATAGACATCTTCGGTTAAGCTCTCAAAGTCGGTTCTGACTACGTTGTGCGGGTCTTTACCGATGAGTTCGTCTAAAAATGGCGTGATGACATAGACATAAACGAAGCCCGCAAATGTCCAGTTGGGGCCGCCAAAATAATAAGTCAAAATGATAATGGCTGGAAAAGTATATCCAACCAAGAACCCTAATTTTTTAATGAGTTGCATGGTATTAGTCAAATATTTTGTTACAATATTACAAATATCTCAATCAAAAACAAAACAGCCGCTCTACCCAGAGCGGCTGTTTTATTAGACTCAAAACGATTTAATGTTTTGAATATTAAAACTTCACTGTTAGGTTGGCATTGAGCATTGTACCCAACTGGCTAAACTGTGAGCCGTTGTAGCCTGTGATGTCGTAGCGACCGCTGAAACCCAGGAAGCCTCTCAATAATGCCTTGTCTTCTGCCTTAGCGATTGCCTTAGCACCTGCATCGTTTTGAGCCACTAAATCCCACTTAGGCAACACGTTCAGTAGGTTGTTTGCATTGAGGGTAAACGATACTTTATCGTTGAACAAGTAGCTTACGCTTAGGTCTGTAACGACGGCTGGTGAAAATACCGCTTTGATATTTTCCATGTCGTCGCCACCATTATCCAAATCTTGGAAAGATGTTGTACCAAACAGTGTATTGTTTAGGTTAATAAAGATTTTACCCATTGAGTAATCCAATCCTAAGATTGATTTGTATAGTGGGCGGCTTTCTGTCAATAATGACCTGATTTGGGTATTCAATATGCTTGATTTTGCGGCCTTTATCGGGGCTGGCTCATTGGGTAAACCTACGATTTCGTTTTTCAAGGTAATGTTACCAGCAAAGTTTACGCCTAATTTACCTGCTCCCAATTCGATATTTCTGTATGAAACCACATAGTCAATACCTGTATTTAGGGTTTCGATACCATTCACAAAAAATTGAACGCTTGACAAATCGTAGTTGCCTGCGCCCGTAGCAGTACCTTTCAAAATACGACCTAAGTCAGTAGTTGGTACGGCTAAATCTTTATCGGACGTTTTGATAGAAGAGCTATAAACGATGCGATCTTTTACGGCTATGCTATAATAATCAACTGATATATTTAGATTTTTGGTAGGATTGTACGCTACACCCAAAGAGATATTGGTCGATTGCTCTGGCTTGAGTTGTGGAATACCCAATGCACGTGCTTGTGCGCTGCGGTTGTTGAACAAACCTGACGACTGGATTGTACCACCCACAAACGCCGCCTGTACCGACTGTGCAAATATTTGGTGCAATGATGGCGCACGGAAACCTGTCGAGAACGAGCCTCTGAACACCACTTTGTCGTCCATGAACTTGTAGCGAGTTGAGATTTTACCAACGTTAGCTGGACCAAAATCGCTATATTTTTCACTTCTTACTGTGGCATTTATCAAGAAATCTTTTGTGAAGTCGTAGCTAACATCAGCGTACGCACCAATGTTAAAACGCTTGTTTGTACCAGCATTGATTTTGTTGATACCCGGAAACGAGTTAGAGCCTTGTCTGTCGTAAGAAGCCTCATCGCCAGCTATGATGGTATAAGCCTCAGAGCGGGCTTCCATACCAAAACCAACACTGAGCTTTGAGTTTACTTGTTTTGCAATATCGATGTTTCCTACTAAGTGTCCAAACTCATAGCCACCTGGCTTGAAGCGAGTAGGGCTTGATTTTCCTTGTGAGCGGTTTACAGTGTTATCGACAGTATAAGTTTGTGAGTTAAAGCCTGTTGTCAAACTTGCATCATGTCTCCAGCCATTTGTTTCGCCTTTCACGCCGATTGTTCCGTTATAGTCGATCAAGTCGCCCTCAAAAGTTGGTACATAACCGATATAGCCTTTGTATAAATCAACTGCATCTTCCTTTGGGAATGCCAATGTTGCAGCAGTCAAATAGTTTTTGCCACCGTTGTCGGTTGGGCTGTGCAAAAGGCCACGATCTTGTCTCCAGTATGGTGTACGATAGTTGGCAAAACTGGTTACTCTTTTTATAACCAAGGCGGCGTTACCATAGACTTGGTTATTCTCGTTAATGTCCACACCAGCATTTATCAAGAAACGACCAGCAGTTGTTGCGCCAGTTCCATTGATGTTGTTACCTGTTGGATAGTCTTTTAGGTAAGTAGTAATCAGTGCATTAGAGGCTGCATCTCCACCAAAGGTAGCGATTTCTGTTGGCAAGTGAATGTTGGTCGAGCGCACGGCAGAGTTTTGCTGCTGCATATCGACTGTGTAGTTTACAAAGCCTTTGCCACCCAAGTTACTACCACTATTAAACGATACATTGTACATACCACCGTCGCCTTTTGAAGTGATACCAGTGTTTACGTTTACCGAAGTAAAATCATACTTGTCTTTTAGTATAATGTTCATTACACCAGCAATGGCATCTGAGCCGTACTGTGCCGAAGCACCGTCACGCAAGATTTCCACACGCTTGATGGCTTGCTGCGGAATGGCCGACAAGTCCACACCTGTTTCACCACGACCTGGTGAAAACTGCACGTATAACAATGAGCTTAGATTTTTACGTTTGCCGTTTATCAAAATCAAAGTACGGCTCGGCCCCATGTTACGCAGTTCCCAAGGGTCTAAGAGCGTAGTTGCATCGTTTACAGGTGTATTTACGGTATTGAACGATGGCACACGGTACTGCAACGATTTATCGAAAGAAGCCTGACCAGTTGATTTCAAATCGGCAGCACCGATGATGTCAACTGGCAGTGGGTTATCTACCAATGTACGCTGTGAGCTACGGCTACCAACTGCCACAACCTCAGCCAACTGCAAAGCACTTGGTGCAAGCGTTATGTCCAACATCACGTCTGAACCGCTTATTGTTACTGTTTTTGTTTGGGTAGTAAAGCCTACTGAGGTGTAGCTAACGGTATAGGTACCGTTGGCGAGTTGCAGGGTATATTCACCGCTGCCATTTGTTGCTGTACCATTTGTCGTTCCAGCTACTGTTACTGATGCGCCTGGCAAACCGCCGTTGGCATCTTTCACTTTGCCTTTGAGGGCAGATTGCGCCCACGTAAAGCTGGCGCAGAGGCACATGAGTACCATGAGGGAGATTTTTCTCATTGTTAATAATTTAGTTTGTTTGAATAAGTATTAGGTTAAAACCAACCGCAAATTAGTGTAAATGTGCCTAATAGCAAAATTTACGGTATGATTATTATCAAACAACTACATATTTGTATTGATTGTTTGTTTTTTTTAAGCATAATAAATGGTATCGTCCAGATTTATGCCCGTGGGTGAAACTGCATTACGACTTGTCGCAAATATTCACGGTCGGTATGGGCATAGATTTCGGTAGTAGTAATAGACTCATGGCCGAGCATTTCTTGAACAGCCCGCAGGTCGGCTCCGCCCTCTATCAAGTGTGTAGCAAACGAATGCCTAAATGTATGTGGGCTAACGATTTTTTGAATACCTACTTCGGCCACTAAGTCTTTGACAATCAAAAACACCATGACTCGTGTCAGGCTTTTGCCACGGCGGTTCAAAAACACAATGTCTTCAAAACCGTTTTGTATATCAATGTTCTTTCTGATTTCGTCAATATAAATTTTGGTAAACCGAGCAGCATCTCGGCCAATGGGTACTAATCGAGTTTTGTTACCTTTGCCCACAACTTGTACGAAACCCTCATCAAAAAAACAGTTAGAAATCTGTAAATCAGTGAGTTCAGACACTCGAAGGCCGCAGCTATACAATACCTCTATCATGGCACGATTGCGCGCACCCTGTGCGCTCGACAGGTCAATGGCCGCCAGCAGTTGTTCTATTTCTGGAAAATTTAAAGTATCGGGTAGGTGCCGGCCGCCAAGTTGTGGGGCTTCGATGAGTTCGGTAGGGTCGTTGGTTATGGTGTTTTCCAACAATAAATATTTAAAAAACGCCTTAATACCCGACAATATCCGTGCCTGTGAGGTAGCCGAAAGCCCCATTTCTGTCAAATATTCCAAAAAGTTCAGAATGTCAGCATCGGCTATTTCGGTAACTGGTTTGGCAGAAGTGAGGCAGACAAACTCATAAATCTTGGTGGCATCTCGTTCATAAGCCTCGACTGAGTTGTCGGCTAACCCTCGCTCAATTTGTAAATAGGCTTTGAAGTCTTTTAGGTAGCTTTCCCACATTTTATATACTGGGTACAAAGTTTAAAAACGACTCAAATGTTGTTTTATATTTTTCTTGGTCAATCTGATACAAAAATGCGCCTTTCTTAGACGACTTTTGTTTTTCTTTTGTTTTTATTAACAGATTGGTAGATAGTATTTTACGGCTAAAATTTCGCTTGTCAAACTGAGTCTGAAATATTGCTTCGTATAGTTTTTGTAGTTGCGGCAACGTAAATTTTTCAGGTAGTAGCTCAAAGCCCAAGGGGTGTAGGGCGGCCTTGTAGCGCAGCTTTTCGTAAGCCAACTGTATCATTTTTGGGTGGTCGTACAAAATATCAGCAGGTAAATTACTGACAGGAAACCAGCTTGCATGATGTGTCGGTGTAATTTGTGAGTCGTAGTCTTCGATGTTTATCAGTGCAAAATATGCCACCGAAATCGTGCGCTCAACAGGGTCTCTGTCAATAGCACCAAATGCGTAAAGTTGTTCGAGATATACATTTTTTATACCTGTCCAGTCGTACAAAATACGGTTGGCGGCTTCTTCTAAGTTTTCGGTTGGCGTAAGCCAGCCACCCATCAACGACCAAGTGTTTTGAGCAGTATCGGTATTGCGCTGTACGAGCAAGAGTCTGAGGTCGTGGCCATCGAAACCAAAAATAATAGAATCGAGTGCAACCAAACATTTAGGCTGACCTTGGTAGGTGGTTTTGTCTAAAACTAACATGAAAAATGGCTTAGGTGTTCGTACTGATACAAAGAATTGTGGAGGGTTAATTTACCGTAAAGAAGCAAAAACTATTTGATTTATAGTTGGTTTCATGGTCGATTGTCCCCATATTCTTTGTCTATCAATCAGTACTTGAACTTTGTAGTGGCTTCCACCAAATACCACTTGCTTGACAGTGGCCTGAGTTGAGCCGCTGAAATATTGATGGTCTATGATAATATTTTCGGGACGAATCAAAACTGTTTTGTCAGGAAAAGTAGCAATAAGGTTAGTGTCAAAAATATTATTTATTACACTAACTTTCAGTATGTTAGCTTCGCCAGTTAGTTCGGCAATATAGCGATTGTTGGGCGAATGGTATATGTTTTCGGGTGTGTCGGTTTGTAATAAAGTACCGTTTTGTAATATTCCCATTTTGTCCGACAGTGCCAATGCGTTGGGGGCATCGTGGGTTACAAAAATACAAGCCAGCCCCAACTGCGACACTAATTGTTGAATACTCTGACTAAGCCGATTGCGGTTTAGTAAATCTAAGTGAGCGAAGGGTTCATCGAGAAGTAGTACCTTAGGTTTTTCGGCTATAGCCTTGGCAATGGCCGTGCGCTGTTTTTCGCCACCCGATAATAGTTTGGCGGGTTTGGTGGCTACATTTTCCAATTGGCAGAGTTCTATTAGTTCTTGGGTGCGGGTTTTTTGGTATTGTTTTTCATAAAACCGTAGGGCGTAGCTAATGTTTTCTTTGACAGTGAGTTGAGCAAATAGTTCATAGTCTTGATGCACGATTTTGATGTCGGCATGGCCTGGAATTAGCTTATCGTAGGCAGGTGTAATGGCTTTATTTTTGAGAAGTACTCGGCCTATATCAGCATCAATCAAGCCAGCGGCGATGCGTAGAAGTGTACTTTTGCCAGAGCCGCTCTCGCCCAATAGTCCAAATATTTCGCCTCTACCTACGGTTAGCGTTACGTTTTGCAACACTGTTTTGTCAAAGGCTTTGGTTATATTTTGAAGTTGAAAAAGAGACATGTATAAATGATAAAATAGTTTTGTTGGGGAAATCGCTCAAAATGCTACGAGAGCAGTGTCTTCTACCTGGGCAAGTTCACCTACTTGTCTCAACACGGCTATGCCTTCGGCTCTGGCCATGTCTGCGATTTCTTGTGCAATACTCATACCGCCAATACCCAAGTAATATTTGTAGCCAGCATAGTCAGGAAACAGCGATTTGAAGTTTTCTATTTTGCTTGTTTTAAGTTTTTGTAAGTCGTTGGGGTGTACTTTGTGCTTGACTTCGATAATGGCAATACTATTACCGTTGTACATCACGATGTCAAATTCGTCTTGTATTTTTTTGTTTCGGGCTTTTACGTTTAGGTCAATGTTATTAAATTTTATGTTTCCAAACTTCATTTTTTCTTCTAAGGCATAATAAAAAAATTCCTCGGCCACATAACCCAAATTGATACCAATATTACTCAAAATCTGAGACGTTTCTTTGAGTTTCATATCAGTTTTGGCTAACTGTGCATCGGTTTTAGCTAACTGTGCATCGGTTTTGGCTAACTGTGCATCAGTTTTAGCCAACTGTGCATCGGTTTTGGCCAACTGTGCATCGGTCTTGGCCAATTGAATATCTGTTTTTAATTGGCTTTGTTGCAAGGCCAATATTCCTGCTTCTATTCTGTCTATACGGGTCATATTGTTGTTATTTTTGGTCAATATCTATTTTGTAGTTGTGTCTAAGACCGACACTGACGGACCCTTGTCTTTTTTGCCAAATACCGACACATTTACATAGCGTTTTGGATATTCTCTAAAATTGGTCATCAATTGATTAACACTTGTCATCGTACGATTTAGATTATTGTACAGCGTCTCGTCTTTTAGTAATTTTCCAGCCGTACCTTTGCCATTTTCTAAGTTCAATAACGTTTTTTGAAGACTTGCTATGGCTTCATTGGCTTCGTTGAGGGTTTTGCCGAGTTGCAAGGCTTTGAGTGAATCGGTTGTTGTTTTTAAGTTTCCAAGAATGGGCTTAAATCCCTTTTCGGTTTCGATGAGTGCTGCCGATAGTGTATTTAGATTTTTGAGAATAAGTAAAATACTGGCCTGGTTGTCGTTCACAAGTGTATTGATGCCATCGGTGGTTTTGTTGGCGGTGGTGAGCATTTTGTTTAGTATGGCAGCCGTACCGTCAAATTGCTTCACGGTTTTGTTGAGCGACATAGCCAACGAATCTACATTGCGTAAAACAGGCAACGCTTTTTCTTGAATCAAAGCCTGAATACCTTTTTCTTTATTAGAAACGAGCGTATCGCCGTCGGCCATTTCTGGGCCAGTTTTAGGAACTGTTACCATAATAGTACTCGCCCCCAAAAGTTCAGAGGTCAGTAGTGCTGTTGTTCCTTTTCTGAACGTAATCTTACTGTCCACATCGAGCGTTACCAATACCATGCTGTTGCGGTTTTGTAAAATTTCTGTACGCTTGATGCTTCCAATCTTGACACCGTTGAGCTTGACAGGATTGGCAGGTTGTAGCGAGCCAACATCATCAAAAAGCACGTAATAGGTTTTGGTTTTGGACAAAAAGTCTTTTCCTTTCAAAAAATTAAACCCAAAGTATAACATTGAGAGCGTAACCGCTCCAAACAATCCAATTTTGTATTCTCTCGAAAATTTCATATTTATTTTGTTTAAATGTTTTTGGCTGTTGGGCTAATGAATGAATGACGGAATAAATGATTTTTGCGACTGAGTAATTGCATTGGTACATTGATTCACTCGTCCTCCAATTCTATTTTGTATTTTTCAAATGCCTTAAAAATAGACTCCGTGATGGCTTCTTGGCCTTCGTCTGAGTTTAGGTATTTTTCTTCTTCAATATTACTCAAAAAACCTGCTTCAATCAACACACTTGGCATGGCCGACTGCCACAATACCATAAAACCTGCTTGTTTTACACCTCGACTACTGCGGTTGGCGTGTCTTTTAAATTGTTTTTCAATCTTGTTGGCAAAACTCAAGCTGCTGGCCATGTACGCATTTTGGCGGTTGGTAAGCATGATATATGCCAGCGGAGACTTGGGGTCGAAGCCTTGGTATTTCTCTTTATAGTTGTCTTCCAATAATATTACTCCGTTTTCCCGTTTGGCTACCTCAAAGTTTTCGTCCGACTTATGCAACCCCATCACAAATGTCTCTGTTCCGTGTACTTGCTTGGCCGTGGGGCTGGCGTTGCAATGAATCGAAATAAACAAATCAGCTTTGCGGCGATTGGCAATACCGCCTCGCTTATCGAGGTCAATAAAAATGTCTGTCTGGCGTGTCAAAATTACTTTTACATCTGGCATCTCTGATTTTATTTTTTTTGCCAATCTAAGTGCCAACTGCAAGGCTACATCTTTTTCTTTTGAAATTCGGCCCCGTGTCCCTGGGTCTTTGCCACCATGGCCAGCATCTATCACAACCGTTCGTAGTTTTTCGCCCTCTTGCTTGCGAAAAGTAAAGGCGAAAAGCACAACGAAACTAAGAAAGAATAGGGCTTTAAGAGTTTTTAACATTATTTTACAGTATTTACAATAATCGGAACAACTGAATAAACTAACTTTGCGTACTTATTTGGTACAAATTACGCTGAATTTTGGTTAGAAATAAACTCAAAAACATAGTTTTTATTGTAAAGACAACACTGTTAAGCATTTTTTGCTTGATAGGTGCAATGGCGCAGGGGCAAAAAAAAATTGAACCACTTGCGCCAAAGTCTGTTTTACAACCCGTCATCAAGGCCAAGCCACCTGTTATTAAGACCGACACACTCACCAAAGATAGCTTACAAATAGACAGCGACCTTACAAGTACTGTTGAGTATAGTTCCAAAGATTCGTCGAGTTTGGAAGGCGACGAGATGGAACTCTGGGGCGATGCCAAGGTTATTTATGGTGCAATAATTCTTACTGCCGACTACATTAAAATTAACAGAAAAACAAACGAAATCTTCGCCAAAGGTACTTACGACACCACCTCCAAAAAACTCGTAGGCCGCCCTGTGTTTC
>JAYVJH010000107.1:0-5800 GCA_043769455.1 Runella sp.
TTGGTTGATACTAATTGCAAAAATATAAAACTATTTGCCAACTAAGATAAAAGCAATCACTAATTTTACGAAATATTTATAAAACCTACCAATGATAATCTTCATCAAAGACCGACCAATACACATAGTAAGTCAAAAAAACAGAGAATCGCTCGCCGAAAACAGTACTTTTGATACTGTTATTGATGTGCGCTTAGACATACTGAAAGCAACCGAACTTATTGGTCATGTATTGATTTTGAATGCAACTGCCATCTCTACTGAAAAACTTTTTAACTTGCTCAACAAACTTGACTTGTCTGAATTACAGTCGGTTACAGTGGTGGCTAAGTTGCAGGATAGTGTCCAAGAACGAATCGAAAAGATGTTTACGATTGTAAAGGCCGCTGGTGGTGTTGTTGTCAAAGATGGTCAGATATTACTTATGCACCGCCGAGGTGTGTGGGATTTGCCTAAGGGGAAGCTGGACGGAGGCGAAAAATCTAAGCGGGCGGCCATCAGAGAAGTCGAAGAAGAAACAGGTGTGAGAGCCGAACTATTGGAAAAAATCTGCGTAACGTGGCATACTTACCTCGAAAACGACAAACAAATATTAAAACGAACCAAGTGGTATTTGATGCGCTCTATTGATGACACAAAGCTACAACCACAAAAAGACGAAGGCATTGACAAGTTGGAATGGGTAACTGACGAGCAAGCCAAAAAACTACTTGTCAATTCGTTTAGTTCTATTAGGTACGTCTTTGAGGCATATAAAAAAAACAAGTCGGTATTATCTAAAAAACAAAACGATGAAAGGCTCAAAACTATATAGTGTCGTCTTCAATAAATGTCCCCGTTGTCAGCAGGGGCAGTTTTTTAAAGTCAATAACCCCTACAATCTGAGTCAATTTTACAAAATGAACTCAGATTGTAGTTCCTGTGGCGAGTCGTTTATACAAGAGCCTGGGTTTTATGTTGGGGCTATGTATGTAAGTTATGCTATTTCGGTAGCACTAACGGCTTTGTGTTTTTTTGGTTTGGTGATAGGGCTTGGCCTATCCATCTATTTGGTTTTGGGTTTGCTTATATCGCTCATCGTTGTGCTTATGCCTGTATCGTTTAGGCTGTCTCGGCTGATTTGGATAAATATGTTTGTAACCTTCAAAAAACAGTAAACTATTGATGTTCAGCAAAGTAAGAGCCGTTTTGAGTAGCCAAAAACGCATCAAACGGTATTTCTTCTTGTTTCAAAAACCCTTGATTGGGCAGAGTTCCATTGGCTACCATCTCAACAACGGCCGCAATAGAGCAAGCGGTTGTCCATGATATAGCCCGCCAATGTTGGCCGTCAATCGTGATGGGGTGATAGGCTTTATAAAACTCTTCTCGCTCAATTTTGTCATTTTTCCAGCCTTCGACAACAGCGTACACATACACTACATCTTGCTGAACGGGTGGCTTTGCATTGGTCAAAATATCTTCGATTTGTTGGCGGTCTTCTTTCATTATGAGTTCATACAGCAAAAACTTCATCAGTTTGGCATGGCCTGGGTAGCGAATGGTTTTGTAGTTGAGGGTATCTACTTGCCCCAAATAAGTTTCACACATTGTACCTAAGCCCCCCGACGTACTAAATGCCTCAAACTCTTGACCTTCGATATTGATAAGTTCAATGCCGTCGAGCGATGGTACCATTTTGCACTCGCCATTATGAATCACCTCCGAGTCGTTGATATATTCGTTGATAACCCCCGCTGGCGACCACGTAAAAGAATAACCAAGTAGTCCATTTGGATAGCGAGGCAAAGCCCCAACTCGAAGCTCAATATCTCTGAGTTTACTAAAACGCTTGGTCAAATTTGCACCCACAATACCAATCAAGCCAGGTGCCAAGCCACATTGTGGGGCCATTAGTCCTTTGCTTGTTTTGGCCATTTCTCTGATAGCTGTCGTAGTGGGTACGTCTTCGGTTAGGTCAAAATAGTGCTTCCCTAACTTGTGTGCGACCCGTGCTATTGGTAAATTCAGATTGTAAGGCATACACGACACCACGGCATCGTAGTTTTCGATGGTGTTTTCGAGAAATAATGTATCAGTAACATCACCCTCAATCGTTAAAAATGAGTATTTTTGGAATGATTTTTGCTTATCTAAGCCAGTAACATCAAATTGTTTGGATAATAGCGTGGCTACCAAAGAGCCAACTTTACCAATACCAATTACCAAGATTTTTTTCATATTTTTGTATTTTGTTTTTGAAATATATTCGGCAAATATAATATTTTTATAAAGTTGTCGAGCAATAAGTGGTTAAAAGTCCATTTTTTTTTATTTCTTTGTCATTGAATAAAAATTCCTATTCTATCACTCAATTTATCATGAACAACAAATACCTTATTTTATTTTTGCTAAATATATTTGTCGTTTGTGTGTCGCAGGCACAAAAAACGGTTGTTGATTATGTCGAGGAGGGTGAATTAAAAAAACGTAGCGGAGACATTGCTGGTGCAATGCTTGCCTACACGAGTGCCATCGAAACAGACCCTGACTATGCCCCCAGCTATTATGAACGGGGAGTATTAAAAGTGTCGCTCAAAGATTTTAGGGGTGCCATGAACGACTACGACCAAGCCATCGAAATCAACGATAGAGATTCAAAGCCGTTTTTGTACAGAGGAATATGCAAAATAACACTCAAAGAATACGAGTCGGCCTTGCAAGACTTCAACCAGGCCACACAAGTAAATCCAAACGAAGGACAGGTGTATTTTCAGCGAGCGACTATCTGGCTTGTTGCCGAAGACTACAAACGAGCATTACAAGATTTTGACCGAGCTATAAACTACGAGCCAACCAATGCCTTGGTCTGGTATGGGCGGGGTCAATGTAAAGTAGCACTCAACGACACAAAAGGAAGTCTTAGCGATTTTACGAAAGCCATTGATTTGGGATATAAATTAGGCTATGCTGGAAGAGGCAACGCACGCACACAGCTAAATGACTTTGCTGGTGCAATCATAGACCTGACACAAGCCGTACAGCTCAACCCTAATGACACAGAGTCGTTTTATTATAGAGGACTGGCACGCAGCAAGATGAGCAAATATAGTGATGCCCTCGATGATTATAACCAAGCCATAGCACTCAATCCCCGTAATTTTACGGCTTACTATGGACGTGGTGTATGTAAAAGTAAATTAGGCTTAGTCAAAGATGCCATCGAAGATTATAACAAAGCGATTGAAATAAACGGTGCGGCGGCAACCACCAAGCCATATTACAACACGTTTATTACCGAAAACACGATTGTACTCTTGGACGGAATTGTTCAAAAATATACACAACCCTCCGACTTGTCGGCAGGTCGTCCAGAGGTATATTTGTCTCGGGGAATTGCCAAAAATGCTACTGGTGATGGTAGAGACGCTATTTTAGACTTAGACCGTGCCATAGAAATAGAGCCAACCAATGCCGATAGTTATTTTGTGAGGGCAGTAGTCAAATCGTCGCTGGGCGACCAGCGTGGCTCGCTCTTGGATTGTAGCAATGCCATAAAACTAAACAACAAGCACGCCGAAGCCTTTTTTTTGAGAGGTATCATTAAGCATGTACTCGTTGATAAAAACGAAGCCTGCTTTGATCTCAGCCGTGCAGGTGAGTTTGGTATGCCCATTGCCTATTCTGTTATTCAAAAAAACTGCGGAAAATAAAAAATATCAATTTATCCAGTTTTTCTTTTCTTGTTCAATGTGCGACAGAGCGATATTGACACCATATTTGTCTTTGAGATGCTTGGCGAGCTGGTCGGCGGCATAGACAGAGCGGTGTTGGCCTCCCGTACAGCCAAAATTAACCATGATGCTCTCGAAGCTACGTTCCAAATAGTTTTCGACGGCATTATCAACGATTCCGAATACATTTTGTAGAAAGCCGTCCATTTCGCCACCCGCTTTCAAAAACTCAATGACTGGTTTGTCTCGGCCTGTGAGTTTTTTGTATTCATCATAACGGCCTGGGTTTTCTATAAATCGGCAGTCAAACACAAAGCCACCACCATTGTTGGTTTCATCGTTGGGATAACCTGTTTTTTTATACGAAAACGAACTGATTTTTACCGTCAGCGGGCTATTGCTATATTTCTTTTTGTCAAAACCTTCAAACTGGTCGCTCCGCACAATCAACTCCAAACATCTGAATAATTCAGGTAATTTGACGGGCATCTTTATCATTCCCAAAATCTGCTCAATTTGATTGATAGCAAATGGAATACTGGTCAGAAAATGCTCACGCCGCTCGTACAAACCTCTAAAACCATAAGCCCCCAATGTCTGTAAACACCTAATGAGTACATAGCCATAGTACATATCGGTAAAGAAATCTCTATCTATCGATATAAGGCTTTCGACCTTGTTTAGGTAGTGTTCAAAAATGTCGATTTTACTTTTGTCAGGTACTCCGCCTTTGGCTTGGTAGAGCAGCGAAGCTACGTCATACTGCAATGCCCCTTTTCTACCACCCTGATAGTCAATAAAATACGGTTTATTGTCTTTTATCATGATGTTCCGAGACTGAAAATCTCTAAACAAAAAATAGTTACAGTCGGCCAGCAGCAGGTAGTTGGTAAATTTCTGAAAATCGTCTTCGAGTGCTTGCTCGTCAAATGGTATTTTGGCTAATTTTAAGAAATAATGTTTAAAATAATTCAAGTCCCACATCATACTTTGCTTGTCGAAAGCTGCACGTGGGTAGCACACCGAATAATCTAAATCTTGACCGCCCACAATCTGTAAATCGGCCAAGGATTCAATCGTTTTTTTGTACAGGTTTACCAGTTCAACGTTCCACGGCTCGCCAACTGGCGGCAACAGACCAAACAACTGAACGTCGCCTAAGTCTTGTTGTAAATAAACACCATTTAGCAAGTTTTCGCCATAAATTTCGGGTACAGGCAAGCCCTTATTCCAGAAATGTTGCGTAAATCGTATGAACGCTTTGTTTTCTTTGAAGTCGGCATTGTATGTGCCAATGGCCTGTTTGGTGGCACCTCGCAACCTAAAATAGCGGCGGTCGCTGCCAGCTTGCGCCAGTTGGTCCATTTGGTCAGAGCTTTCGCCTGCCCAATCTTCAAACAATTTGGGAAGTAATAATTGGTAGTTTTTCATTTAGTGAGACAGCAATTCATAATTCACTTTGTCGGCTAATTGTGCCGAAAGTATGGGTAATTTTATAAAACACTGTTTAAATTCAGCCTCTATTGCTTGTTTTTGACACAAATCCAATTTATCAACCTCAGCCCAAAAACGGGTATTCAAAACATCTCTTTCGATTTCGTTTTCTGCGGTTAAATAAATTGTAAAAAAGGTTTTAAAAGTGGGGTCGCCTGTCAAACGGCTGACTAAGTTTTGTATCCAAATGTATTTTTCTATCATTTTAGTCTTCATTTAAGATATACTTAATTTCATTCAATCTATCTAATACCGCATTGACATATTTTTCAAATTCATCATCGGACATTGCTACACGCACTCTGTTTTTAATATGAAAGTCTAATATAAGTTTCAAGCCTTCGTACTCTTGTAGCAGTTCTTGCCTCGTGAAATCAGTCATCAAAATTAGTATTTATTTTCAACAAAAATAATTCAATTTCAGCTTTTACCCAAAACTATTAGAGCGATAATAAACTCAAAACAATAATTTTCTGTTACCTTTGCCTTAGTTTATGGTGCTTTGGACTTGTTTCTATACAAGTTCGTAGCTTAATAGGGAACTTCGGTGCAAAGCCGAGACTGTCCCCGCAACTGTAAAGTTTCATCAAAAA
>JAYVJH010000108.1:0-1686 GCA_043769455.1 Runella sp.
GAACAATTTATGGGATTTATCAAGAAAGAATTTCAGATTGAACAACCCGAAAAAGTCGATTTTAAAACAATCAGAACTTGGACAGTTAGCTTAGTAGAAAGTAAACTCGACAACCGAACTGTAAACCGAAAATTAGCTACTTTACGGTCTTTTTTTGGGTATCTGTTACGCCGTCAAGAAATACCCAAAAATCCAATGCTACGGGTTTCGGTCTTGAAAACAGACAAAAAACTACCCGCCTTTGTAGAAGAAACTGCCGTACAAACGTTGCTCAATGATGTTGATTTTCCAGATGGTTTTGGCGGTGTCAGAGACCGTTTAGTACTGGAATTGTTGTATGGTACTGGAATCAGATTGGCAGAGCTATTGGGACTAAAAAACAACGACTTTGACCATTACGAACAAGCCATCGGCGTAACTGGTAAGCGCAACAAAAGCCGAAAAATACCGATTACTAAGCCATTAGCCAAACTGATTCAGGACTATATTATTGCCAAAGGTCATGAGTTTGGAAACACCAAAACTAACACACTGATTGTTACAGACAAAGGCGATGAATCATATCCTGTTCATATTCAGCGACTTGTAAAAAAATATTTGACCATCGTAACCACTATCAAAAAGCGAAGCCCGCACATGTTGCGCCATACCTACGCCACGCACTTACTCAACCACGGTGCCGACCTCAATGCCATCAAAGATTTGCTGGGACACCAGAGTTTGGCTGCTACACAAGTATATACACACAACTCAATAGAAAAACTCAAAAAGGTATTTGAACAAGCTCACCCAAAGGCATAGTTTTGGTTTTTTATTCAAATACTTTACTCAAATCCAGCTCTACGTCAAGAATAGTGTCTTTTAAGATTGGATTGGCAATAGTGAAAGTTTGGTAACTACGAGGCGCATCAAAAACATAAATAGTCTGAAAAACAGGTACAACGAGCCAGACGGTTTTGATACCAAGTGCAAAATAGGGAGGAAATTTAGAAATAAGTTCTTGTTCAGACTGACTGGGAGACAGGATTTCGATAACGCCCTCAGGTATGTCTGTGATTTTGGTTTCGTCATCAAACCAATTACTTTCTTCCACTTTAAAAAAAGCCAAATCAGGCACTCGTGGACGTTCGGACATCTGTAAAGTAGGCTCCGAAATAATATCAAAGCGATCTTCGTATTGGTTCAAAAGTAGTCGTCCAATACGCATTTGTAGTTTTCCGTGGTTTTTGCTTGGCATAGGTTTATGTCGTTCAAGTTCGTAAACGGAGAGTACTCTTTCTTCGGCTACGGGTTCTGTCAATAGTTCCATATCTCTAAATAGTTATAATCAATTTACGACCTTCATGCTTTTTTTACAAATATAAATAAAAAAACCAGACACAACTATACACCAACCACATTTATCAACCAGCCTGTTACGCTCATACGCTCGGCAAATGTTTCGGTTACTTCATGATCTAATTTTTCGCTTTCAAAACATACCAATCGGCCTGCCAGCGGGGCAATACTGACGGCGGTTTCGATGTTGTCTTTTTGAGTATAAATAATCAGATTGCCACCAGATACAGGAGTCCAGCCTATGTTGAGATACTGAAAACTCTACAGATTTCTTAAATGGCAAAAAACGGTGTAAATTTACCTTCAAAAAAGAACACAATGGATAACTTACAAAGCTATTTCACAAAT
>JAYVJH010000109.1:0-3176 GCA_043769455.1 Runella sp.
ATTTGTGAAATAGCTTTGTAAGTTATCCATTGTGTTCTTTTTTGAAGGTAAATTTACACCGTTTTTTGCCATTTAAGAAATCTGTAGAGTTTTCAGTAACTATATATTTAGGATTTGTTTTGTGTTTATCAGGTATCATTGTAACAGCTATTTTTTCAAAGACCGTATCGTCTTCTACTCGTGCATGAATGTCTTTCACTTGCCTGATTTCTAAGAAACGCTGACCAATAAATATTGTGAGACTCGTAATTTCAGATTCATCTATTGTAATTTGTTGTTTAACAAACTGTTCGACTAAACCTTTGCGTTGCCATAAATCCGAAAAGAGTCTTCTAATATTTTTTTGATTACCTTTTGAAAAATTTAATTTAATTTTTTCAAGAACTTTGGTTAGGTCTTTTTCCTGTTGCTGTGTGGTATTTATCCTTATAACCTCCTTAAATATGTGTTCAAATATAGCATCTATTATACCAAAATCTTGCTCTTCATTATAAGTAATGGATTGATAACTCCACAATTTCCTGTCAATTATATATTCAACGTCTTCACTATTTGTAATATTTGATATTTTTTCAGCAAGTCGTTTATAACCCCATGATTCTATTTGTAGTGAATGTTGCGTCCTTAGTTCATCAATAAAACGTTCTACTTCACCTGTAAGTGTATCGTTAGTCAAATAAATAAAAACTTGAACGTCTCTTTGCTTTTCTAAACAATCTTTCAAATCGTTTTCAATTTTTGTCTTTATCTTTTTTGCAGCTTCGCCTCTTGAAGCGTGAGCTTGAAAAAAAATACGATTGATAAAACAATAGCCATCGTTTTTCATATCCCCATGACTTCCACCTGCTCTTACAGGTGTATAATCATTGTAAAGTTTTATTAGTAGCCTATCGCAAAAATCTTGAAAGTACTGGTATTCAATAGCTTGAATATAGTCTTCTACAGTTTTAGAAATATCTGATTTATTCATTTTTGATAAAATTTAGTATAACACATTATCTAAAATATCATTGATATTGTAAAATTATCGCATTACTTTTCAAACTCTCACAACAAACTCACCCCCGTCATTTCGGTGGGTTGGGGTATATTCATTAAGGCCAAAATTGTAGGGGCGATGTCGGCCAATTTACCGTCTCGGGGCTGGCCTGTGTAGTCGCCAACAATAATGCAAGGCACTAAGCTGGTGCTGTGGGCGGTATTGGGTGTGCCGTCGGGGTTTATCATAAAGTCGGCGTTGCCGTGGTCGGCAATAATGATAGACGTGTAGCCATTGGCCAAACCAGCCGTAACGACCGCCTCTGTGCAAACATCAACCGTTTCGCAGGCTTTGACAACGGCCTCAAAAACGCCCGTATGCCCTACCATGTCGGGGTTGGCGAAGTTCAAACACACAAAATCAACATTACCTTTTTCGAGTTCTGGTATAATGGCATCACGAATATCACGGGCGGCCATTTCGGGCTTTAAGTCATAAGTTTTTACATCTTTGGGCGACTGGCACATTAGGCGGCTTTCGCCCTCAAATGGCACTTCTCGGCCTCCCGAAAAGAAAAACGTAACGTGTGGGTATTTTTCGGTCTCGGCTATTCTGATTTGTTTTTTGCCTGCATCGGCCAGCACTTCACCCAATGTTTTGTTCAGATTATCTTTGTCATAAATTACCTTTACGCCCACAAACGCATCGTCGTAGTTGGTCATAGTGAGGTAGTACAAATCTAATTTTTTGGTGTTTTGTTCCACAAAATCTTGCTGGGTGAGCATTTCTGTAATTTCACGGCCACGGTCTGTTCTGAAATTAAAACATAACACTACATCACCTTCGGCAATCGTGGCCACTGGCGAGCCATCGGCTTTTGTGATAACAATCGGCTCAATAAACTCGTCTGTAATACCTTGATTATAAGAGTTTTGAATGGCCTCAAAAGCAGCACTAACCGACGACTTTCGCTCCCCTACCCCACCAACCATGGCATCGTAAGCCTTCTTGACACGCTCCCAGCGTTTGTCTCTGTCCATGGCATAAAACCGCCCCGTGATACTCGCAATCTGGCCTGTTGTTTGGTCTAAATGATTTTGCAAATCAGTCAAGAATGCCAAGCCACTTTTAGGGTCGGTGTCTCGCCCGTCAGTAAAAGCATGAACATAGACCTCGTTCAGACCTGCATCGTGAGCGATACTACACAGCCCTTTGAGATGCTCAATGTGCGAGTGTACACCACCGTCTGAGACCAAGCCGATGAAGTGTATTTTTTTGTGATTGGTTTTGGCATAAGCCAGCGCATCGACCACGGCTGGCTCTGTGGCAAGCGTGCCTTCGGCTACGGCTTTATTGATTTTGACCAAATCTTGATATACAATACGCCCTGCGCCCAAGTTGGTATGGCCTACCTCAGAGTTGCCCATTTGCCCAGCGGGTAAGCCCACAGCCAAGCCACTGGCTTCGAGTTTAGAGTGTGGGTATTGGGCCAAAGCACGGCGATAAAATGGGGTATTGGCGGCATCGATAGCCGAAACCGCTGGATTGGTGGGTATTCCCCAACCGTCCATGATGATGAGTATTACTTTATTTTTCAAAATGTAGTGTGAATCTATTTGGTTAAAAAAAGTGCTTTTTCGGCTTCGGTTGGTATGCGGCAGGTGTCAGATTTGCCAAAAATACGATACCGATACCGAGCAATTATGTCATAAACAAAGTTACGAATAAAAGTGGGAACAAACCGAAAACCATAGAGCCAAGCATGGCCATCTAAGTAACGGGCAATTTCGAGAGCTGCTGCCGATTTTTCATAGAGTTGCTCATCGCTCACGAGGAGTACGCTATCAAAGTCTGTGGTATTTCTGTTGTATTGTTTCAAAACCATTTGCCCGTAGTCTGACTGTAAAGAGGCAAAACGAAAGCGACCTGCGCTGTCGTGGTCAATTACAAAGTTGATGCTGGCATTGCAAAAATTACAGACACCGTCAAAGAGAATTAGCTGGGGCATGGAGAGTTACTTGACAGATTTTAGTAAATTTTAGATCACATCTTTATAAAAGTTCAAAACATACTGAAATACGCCCAATAATTGAGGTAAGTCGTTGAGGTAGTAAAACTCGGTGTCAATATAGAGAATTTCATCTTCTAATTTCAAAAATAGCCAAGCATCGGCAGTTGTAACACAGCCATAAAGTAT
>JAYVJH010000110.1:0-5673 GCA_043769455.1 Runella sp.
AAAATATTATTAACAACAGACCCAGAAAAAGACATGGCTATTTAAGTCCAATTCAAATATTTAACCAAAAAGTTGCATTTATTACTTGAATGTAGCAAATAAATAAAACCGATGAAAAAATATTTTAGTTTAATAATTTTTATCTTGCTTGGGGCATACATAGCTCCAGCACAAACCGCAGCCAAACGAATTTTGGTGTTTTCAAAAACAAAAGGATTTCGTCATGCGTCGATTGCTGCTGGGCAGGTGGCCATTGCCAAATTAGGTAAAGAAAATGGCTTTGCAGTAGATACGACCGAAAACAGTGAGCAATTTAACGACAAAAATCTAAGCCTATACAACGCCGTTGTGTTTTTGAGTACTACTGGCGACGTACTCGATGCCAATCAAGAATCTGCTTTTGAGCGGTATATTCAGGCTGGTGGCGGTTATGTGGGTATTCATGCCGCAACAGACACCGAATACGACTGGACTTGGTATAATAAACTGTCGGGGGCGCAGTTTATGAGCCACCCCGGCAACCCAAACGTACAAACTGGCGAAGCCGTGGCTGTCAATAAAAACCATGTATCGATGTTTGGCTTTCCTGACCGTTGGACGATTAAAGACGAGTTTTATGACTTCAAAAATTTTAATCCAAAAGTAAATGTACTCGTAAAAATTGACGAAAAAACTTATAAAGATGGTAAAATGGGCGATAGCCACCCTATGGCTTGGTATCATGAGTTTGATGGAGGTAAAGCGTTTTATACTAATTTTGGACATACCGATGAAACATTCAGCGAGCCAATATTTGTAAAACATCTATTAGGTGGAATACAGTATGTGTTGGCCGAAAAATTAGATTACAGTAAATCTCGCCCCGAAGAAAACCGTTTTACCAGAACTATACTGGCCGACAAATTTGACGAACCAACCGAATTAGTGGTATTGGACGACCAGCGAGTACTGTTTGCCGAACGGAAGGGTTCACTCAAACTTTATGACCCCAAAACTAAAGCCGTCAAGCTCGTGGCTAATATTCCAGTATATTCAAAGTTTGAGTATGGATTGATGGGGCTAAATATTGACCCTAATTTTAAGCAAAACAAATGGCTGTATTATTATTATTCGCCATTATCGTCCGAAAAAGACACTTCGCAGCGGCTCGTCAGAGTAAAATATGATGACCTCAAAAATGAAATTGTAGCCAATACCGAACAAATATTACTTAGAGTTCCTGTCAAGCGTACTGGTTGCTGCCACACGGGCGGCTCAATAGCTTGGGACAAAAAAGGCAATTTGTATCTATCAACTGGCGACGATACAAACCCTTTTGAGTCAGATGGTTATGGGCCAATAGACGGAGGCGATGGTCGCTCTGGTTTTGATGCTCGCTATACATCTTCAAATACCAACGACCTGCGTGGCAAAATATTAAGAATAAAACCCAACGCCGACGGTAGTGCAGGTTATAGTATTCCAGATGGAAATTTATTCGCCTCAACCCCCAACCCATCGGGGAGGGCTGGGCTGGGGCTTTCTGAAATCTATGTCATGGGCAACCGCAATCCGTATCGTATCTCGGTCGATCAGCGCAATGGCTTTTTGTATTGGGGTGAGGTAGGGCCAGATGCAGGCGAAAACAAAGAAGGGCGAGGCCCGCGTGGCCATGACGAAATAAACCAGGCACGGTCGGCGGGGTATTTTGGTTGGCCGCTTTTTGTGGCCGACAATCGGGCTTACAATCAATATGATTTTGTTAAAAAACAATCTAATCCACTTTTTGATGCCAACAAGCCCATTAACGATTCGCCACACAATACGGGTATGAAAGCACTCCCACCTGCCCAAAAGGCATTTATCTATTATCCTTACGTGGACTCGCCTGAGTTTGGAAGCATAGTAAGCAAAGGCGGGCGCAACGCCATGGGCGGGCCAGTGTATTATTTTGATGATTTTGCTGATTCAAAAGTAAAATTTCCACGCTATTATGACGGTAAGTTTTTTGCTTACGACTGGATGCGTGACTGGATAAACCCCGTATCAATGAACAAAGAGGGAGATTTTGACCGCATGGAGCGATTTATGCCCAATGCCAAGTTTAGCCATCCAATAGATATGCAGTTTGCCAACGATGGCTCGCTTTATGTACTGGAATATGGCCAAAACTGGTTTGCACAAAACGACGATGCCAAATTGGTCAAAATTACTTACAATGCTGGCAATCGTGCGCCGCTTGTAGTAACATCGGCCAATAAAAAAATGGGTGCTGCACCTATGAAAGTGGCTTTTTCGTCTGTTGGCTCGCTCGACTATGATGGTGATGCACTCAAATATGAATGGAATTTTGGCAAGGGACTACCCAAAAGCACGCAAGCCAACCCAACATTTACCTACACCAAACCAGGTATTTATACGGCCACGCTCAAAGTTACCGATGCCGCAGGCAATGTATCGTCCGAAAACATTAGCTTGAAGGTAGGTAACGAAATACCAACAGTCGAAGTGGCTATTAAAGGTAACAAAACTTTTTATTGGGACAAGCAAGCCATTGACTACGAAATAAAAGTATCGGACAAAGAAGACGGTAGCCTCGATAACGGTAAAATTGGTAAAGAAGAAGTAAACGTAAGCATTGACTACTTAGAAGGATTTGACAAAACGATACTTGCACAAGGCCATCAAGCCAACCTCAGCAACTCGACAGGCCGCCGCCTGATAGAACTCTCTGACTGTAAAGCCTGCCACTCGATAGACAAAAAATCGGTTGGGCCAGCCTACAACGATATTGCCAAAAAATACAAAGATGGTTTTGAAATTGAAGGCCAGCTTGTCAATAAAATCATCAAAGGTGGTGGTGGTGTCTGGGGAGAGCAAGCCATGGCCGCCCACCCACAGATCTCAAAAGAAGATGCTCGAGAAATGATCAAATATATTTTGTCATTGGCCGATACTAAACCCAAAACCATTTATCCGACCAAAGGCAACTATGTAGCAGAGCCAAAAGCCAAAGATGGTTCGTATATTATTTCGGGTAGCTATACCGACAAAGGCAAGGGCGCAATAGGCCCAGCTTCAAACTCACAGACGGTATCGTTGCGCTCGGCCAAAGTCAAAGCCAATACGGCTGACGATGGAAAAAATCAAATGAAAATGCGTCTTGCTGGTTCAGAAATGGTGATAGCCACGGCGGCAGATGGTTATTTTATGTTCAAAAACATCGACCTTACCTCTATCAATTCTATTACTGTGTCGGCCAAGGCAGTTAGTGAACGTTTGCAGGGGGGTATTTTAGAAGTTAGAAATGGTGCAGCAACAGGGCCAGTGATAGGTAGTTTTGATGTAAAATTTGGAACAACCGACTCAATGACGGCTACTATTGCCAAAACCAACGAAACGAAAGATATTTATTTTGTGTTTAAAGGCGATGGCCCCGCACAATCAGGCAAAGCCCTGTATGCAGTAGATTGGGTGATGTTTAATAAATAAAAGAATGAGATACCTCGGTGATATTCCACACTCCCAGTTTAAGATTGGGCTTTATGCTTGGAATCAAAAATATATCGTAAAAATAGAAACCAGCCTTTACGAGCAGACATTCAAAGTAAGCGAAATGGACTTTATTGGCACAGAAAACGACTTTAAGGCAATGCTGGCCGACGATATTTTTGTCGGCCAGCTTGTTGCCCGTTTTCAACTTATGCACAAAGATTTTCAAGAATTACTCATCAGGCACGATGCAATTTAGCGACTACTTAATTTCTAAAAAAATAGATGCCGTAGCCTTTCAGCAGCACGACCCATCGCTCTTTGGCGAGTGGCAATATTTGTTTGGTCAAATGCACCCCGAAAGCTTTACAGTACAAAAGAAGTTTTTGATTAACAAAATCAGAAGAAAATATATAACCCAGTCCCCGACATGAATGTCGGGGCAATTCATGTCGGGGCAATTCAATGTTAAAATAATAGAATAATATAACCTCAGCGAACTCAGCCACTCTGCGAGATAAAAATATGTCAATCTTAATCATCAATGCCAAAGTCGTAAACGAAGGCCAAACTACCGAAGCCGATGTTTTTATAAATAATGGCATAATCGAAAAAATTGGTGCCGATTTGCGCCACCTCAAAGCCAAACGGGTGATAGATGCCAGCGGCAAATACCTACTGCCTGGCGTAATAGACGACCAAGTGCATTTTAGAGAGCCTGGCCTGACCCACAAAGCCGATATTTATACCGAATCTCGAGCGGCAGTGGCGGGCGGTACTACCAGTTTTATGGAAATGCCCAATACCGTTCCCAACGCCTTGACACAAGAATTGTTGGAACAAAAATACCAAATTGGTGCAGCTACGTCGTTGGCTAATTATTCGTTTTTTATGGGGGTGTCCAACGATAATTATGACGAAGTGATGCGGACAGATGCTACCAAAATCTGTGGGCTAAAAATATTCATGGGTTCATCGACAGGCAATATGCTGGTCGATAATCCAAGCACGCTTGAAAGGGTATTTGCCAATACCCCAACCCTGATAGCCACGCATTGCGAAGACGAAGCCACAATCAGAGCTAACATAGAATATTACAAAAAAAATACCCCAGTCGGAGGTTGGGGAGCTTCTGTTCATGCCATAATCCGCAACGAAGAAGCCTGCTATAAGTCGTCGTCGATGGCTGTGGCCTTAGCCCAAAAACACAACACTCGCCTGCATGTATTGCACATCAGTACGGGCCAAGAAACAGACTTGTTCAGCCCATCCCTCCCAAAGGAAGAGTTATTAAAGCTCCCCCATCGGGGGCGGGGCGGGCTAAAACGTATCACTGCTGAGGCTTGCGTGCATCATCTTTGGTTTGATGCTACTGACTATGAGCGATTAGGCAATTTGATAAAGTGTAACCCTGCCATAAAAGCACCCCAGCACAAAGAGCGCATATTGGCCGCCTTGCTCAACGACCAAATAGACGTAATAGCCACCGACCACGCCCCACACACTTGGGCTGAAAAACAACAAAACTACTGGAACGCTCCCTCGGGCTTGCCGCTGGTGCAGCACTCGCTGCAAATGATGCTCGAATTTGTGAAAGATGGTAAGTTAAGTATTGAAAAAATAGTGCAAAAAATGAGCCATGCCGTAGCCGACGTGTTCAATATCGACCGCCGTGGGTATATTCGAGAAGGCTATTGGGCCGACTTAGTGCTGGTAGATCTGACCCAAAGCATAACTGTTTCAAAACAAAATATACTATTCAAATGTGGCTGGTCGCCGCTCGAAGGCACAGAGTTTCATTCGGTTGTTACGCATACCATCGTTTCGGGGCATTTGGCATATACCAATGGTGTTTTTGACGAATCGGTCAAAGGGACGAGGCTGGCTTTTGGGGCAGGTCAATAAATAAAATTCTTTTAAGTACTTATTTAAAAGCAATACGGTATTTTTATTTTGATAACTTACTGATTAACAGCATTGTATTTAACTCACGACACTGTACTATATACACACGACTACTTAAGTCTGATATTTTATGCCGCCAGTTCTTTTAGTGCTTTCACAAACTGGTCAAGGTCTGCGGTGGAGGTATAAAGTCCTGGCGTAACACGCACGCCTTGCACATTGGCGTAGTCGATGGCTACAGTATAGATTTTGTATTTGTCCAATAGCGTTTTGGCCAACTGGGCTGGTGTAAGCGTT
>JAYVJH010000111.1:0-1501 GCA_043769455.1 Runella sp.
GTATTGGTGGTGGTTGGGTAGTGCAGTTAGCAAAGAAGGTATTAGTCAAAATCTACAAGAATATGCCGCAGCAGGCTTTGGTGGGCTGCACGTTATTCCTATTTATGGTGTCAAAAATAACCAACAAAACAATATACCGTTTTTGAGCGACAACTGGCTCGCCATGCTCGACCATACCCTCAAAGAAGCACAGCGGTTGGGCCTTGGTATTGACATGAGCCTCGGCACGGGCTGGCCGTATGGTGGTAGGCACGTTATGCCCACAGATGCCGCCAAGTCGTTTCAGATTGTAGCCAAAGACAGTGTTTTTCGGTTAGAAATCTTACCTACCAATCAAAAAGTAAAACGGGCTGCACCTGGTGGCGAGGGTTTGGTATTAGACCATTTTAGTAAGTCAGCACTCGACAATTATCTCAAACCTTTTGAGGTTGTTTTTAAGTCTGACAAATATCCTGTTAGGGCTTTTTATAATGATTCTTACGAGGTATATGGCGCAAACTGGACGACTGATTTCTTGGCTGAATTTAAAAATAGACGAGGGTATGACTTAGAAAAACATTTGTCGGTATTGTCAAAAACAGAAGCCGAAACCGATATTGAAAAACGCATCTGGGGCGACTATAACGCCACAATTTCAGATTTACTGTTAGATAATTTTACAAAACCTTGGGCGGCTTGGATTAGAACTTTGGGCAAAATATCCAGAAACGAAGCCCACGGCTCGCCAGCCAATATCTTAGACCTGTATGCCGCCGCCGATATTCCCGAAACTGAATATTTTGGTAGTAAGTCGTTTGATATTCCCTATCACCGCCTCGACCCAGATTATGAAGAAAACCGCTTTGGTACGCCCAGTACATTGATTCTTAAATTTGCATCGTCGGTAGCGCACGTTACTGGCAAGCGGTTGGTGTCGTCCGAAACTGCCACTTGGTTGGGCAACCATTTCAAGGTCTCGTTGTCGCAAATCAAGCCTATAATTGACGAGTCTTTTGTGGCCGGGGTCAATCATATTTTTTATCATGGTATTCCTTATTCGCCACCCAATGAGCCGTACCCAGGTTGGTTGTTTTATGCTTCCACTAATTTCAATCAGCAAAGTCATTTTTGGAAAACACTACCACTTCTGAACGGATATATAACTCGCTGTCAAGCACTTTTGCAAAAATCAACTTCTGACAATGACGTGTTGCTCTACTTCCCGATTAACGATTTGTGGCACTCGGCTGGCGGCAAACAACACATCAAACTATTGGACGTACACGCCAATGCCAAGGACTGGCTTTTTGGTACGCCCTTCGGCAAAATAGCCCAACAGCTACAAGATTGGGGCGTGGGCTTTGACTATATTTCTGATTTGCAATTAGCCAAAAATAATACAACTAAAATCATCATCGTTCCTCCATCTGAATATTTACCGCTCCAAACAGTTCAGATTTTAGATGATTTTAGAAAAAAAGGTGTTCAAATTTATTTTATTGACAAACTCCCCAACAAAGTA
>JAYVJH010000112.1:0-1620 GCA_043769455.1 Runella sp.
GTAGCAAAAATACGTCTGGTACGCTGCAAATACCCAAACTGCTGGGCGTGCCGCCAATACCACAGCACAAAATAACCGCTCAAAGGCAAGCTCATTGCGTAGAGAAAAGTCAGCCATGCTTGCCCAAAAAAGTGATGAACGGCCCAAATTTGTAGCCCATAAAAACCCAAAAAAGTAACAATGCCAGTAGTGAGCAATATAGAGCCTCGGTAACTGATGTCTGTGCTGATAAAGCGAACGAGTTTTGAGGGCAAAATATAAGGCAAATAGTTATTGACAAGTCCGTACAAATAAATAGGAGAACCGACTACAAGCACAAAAACTGTTTGCCAAAATTGGGTAGAAATACTACGTTTTGAAGTCTGATAAAATACTTCGTCTGATAGCCCCAGTTCTTGAATATTACCAAGATAACCGTTTATTGAGGTTTGTAGTTTGGTGAATAATTCAGGTTGGTTTTTCTCAAAATATCGAACGGCCTCTATAATTTCTTTGATAATCGAAAATTCATACTTTTTTTCTGATTCGGGCAAATGTAATTCTTCAAAAAGTTGATTTTTATAGAGTATCTCAATATTTTTGACCAAACTATCCTCTTCTTCATCTTCGGTAACGATACTCAACTCAGCTAATTTTTTGGCAATCAAATCAGTCAATTCTTCGACCGTATCAAACGATTCGGGGTTGTATTTTTGTTTGAAGTCTGACAGTAAAATAGGCTCACCAACATTGATAAAAACCTCTGACCAAAACCGAGTTTGGTCAGAATAATTCAGACCGATTGGCAATATTTTTACGTCTAACTCAAAACCCTTTTCGTGTTCTGCACCCAGCGCAATACGAGCCGTACCTGTTTTGATGTCTCGCAGACGGCGTTCCAGTTCGCTTGTACCTTCTGGAAAAAGTAAAATAGTGCCATTTTTGGCCAAATGTTCGTAACAGTTCTTAAAAGTAGCTTTGTTAAGTTCGGTTTGTGAAACTGGATTGTTAGCATCGCCCAAGTCTTTTTTTCGATAAACGGGAATAACATTAAAATACCTAAAAATAGGACGAGTAAACCTATTAAAAATACTACCATTGGCCACAAAAGCCACACGCTGCGGCATGAGCGTAGCTACTATAAGCGGGTCTATGAGTGTGTTGGGGTGGTTACTGACTACAATCAACGGGCCTTTGACTTCATTCAGTTTTTCACGACCCTGTACTTGGTATTTACGAAAAAATACCCGCAAGGCAATGGTTATCAGTATTTTAAAAAAAGCATAAAGCATAAAACTATACCCGTTCTAACTTGACTGGATAAGTCTGCTTGGCGTTCCATTGACAGACGTATATGTTTTGGTCGTTGTCGATGCACACGTCGTGGCAGTGCATAAAAATAGGCTGCTCCTGAACCATCAGTTGTAGTTTGCCGTCTCTGTATTCTGGTTTTGTGCCGCCTGGGTTTGAGATTACCTTGTCGTTTTTATCTAATATTGTTACAAATCCTGAGTTGGGTGTACGGTTCAAATATTTTACCCTCGACCAACACACACCAGCAAAGAGCGTATCGCCCTTGATAACTGGCCGACAGACAAAAGCCCCAGGCAAAAACAAAGTTGATAAATACCGCCCATCAAG
>JAYVJH010000113.1:0-1795 GCA_043769455.1 Runella sp.
TTTATAACTGCCGACTACGTCAAAGACGGTGCAGTGGTGATAGACGTAGGTTTGACACGTGTAGAAGACAAGTCCAAAAAAAGCGGTTTTGCGCTCAAAGGCGATGTAAAATTTGACGAAGTTGCACCCAAAACCAGCTACATTACGCCCGTCCCGGGCGGTGTTGGGCTTATGACCATCTGCGGACTGCTCACCAATACATTGATGGCAGCGAAAGGAAAATTAAGAATTAAGAATGATGAACGATGAATGCGATGGCTTCAATCTACGAAATTCTTGTCCGTTTTTTACTTTTTTTAATCAAAATCATTGCCCCGTTTAGCCCCAAAACTAAAAAGTGGGTTGATGGACAAAAAAATTCACAATCGGTCGAGTGGTTGGTGAAGACACCAACCACGGACGAAAACAAAAATGGTCAAAAAACAATAGATGACACCTCTAATGACCCTCGACCCTCGACTCACAACCTAAAAACCGTTTGGTTTCATGCCGCTTCGTTGGGTGAGTTTGAGCAAGGGCGGCCAGTTATCGAAGCCTTCCGACAACACTATCCTGACTCAAAAATTGTACTTACTTTTTTTTCACCTTCGGGTTATGACGTTCGTAAAAACTACGATGGTGCAGACTTAGTTTGCTACCTACCAGCCGATACCCGTGCCAATGTTCGCCGATTTTTAGATAGCGTTCAGCCCGACGTTGCTCTTTTTATTAAGTACGAATTTTGGTTTAATTATTTGACAGAACTCAAAAAACGGCAAATTCCTACTATTTTATTTTCGACTATTTTTAGACCAAATCAACCTTTTTTTAAATGGTACGGGGCATTTCATCGACAAATGTTACACTGTTTTGATAGCATTTTGGTTCAAAATGAAGAGTCATTCAATTTGCTAAAATCAGTTGGTTATCAGAACGTTATACTCTCTGGCGATACTCGTTTTGACCGTGTACTCCAAATCAGCAAGTCTATACTACCATTGCCCGACATCGAAGCCTTCAAAGGCTCAGACCCAGTGCTAATAGTAGGCTCTGCTTGGCCCGATGACATGGCCGTGTTGATTCCGTTTCTCAATAATTTCAACCAACCGCTCAAAGTCATCATTGCCCCGCACGAAATTGATAAAACCCAAATTGAGCAATGGCAAGCGCAGTTGTCAGTTATCAGTTGTCAGTTATCAGTTTTTGGTCAATATACTACAAACACACCGAATCCATCGCTGTTATTCATTGACTCTATTGGTTTGTTGTCGGCTTTGTATCAGTATGCCGATTTTGCTTATATTGGTGGGGCTTTTGGCGATGGGCTTCATAACGTTTTAGAGCCTGCTGCGTTTGGTGTACCACTGTTTTTTGGGGATAAATTTTATGATAAATTTCAAGAAGCCCACGATCTGATAGCCTTAGAAGCCGCTTTTGTAGTTTCAGGCACACAGTCGTTTGAAACAAAATTTACCAAAATATATCAAAACAAAAAGCTCTCTGACCAAATTGCAACAAAAACCACCGACTACGTGGCCACTCACGCAGGAGCTACACAAATGGTAATTGACGAACTCAATAGGCATTTATAGTAAAGATATCAATGTCGTTTAGTTAAGAGTTCGGTGAAGACACCAAAATTGGTTGGCTACCGTGGTTTGTGTCTTCACAAACTACTTATTTTCTTAACTAAACGACATTGGTAAAGATATAGCAATTTACAAGTCAAATATCCGAAGTCAGGTTTAGTCGGTACCAAATAAAGCATTAAATTTGTGGAATGAAACAATACCATGACCTACTGCGCCATATTTTG
>JAYVJH010000114.1:0-6571 GCA_043769455.1 Runella sp.
CCTTTTAGACCTTGTTTACGGGCTTCGATTGCAATAGGTAGCACGCCTTTGATGGGGCGTAGTTTACCGTCCAATGACAACTCACCCATGATTACATACTCTTCTAAGCTCTTGACTGGGCTAATCTGCTCTGAGGCTTCCAATACACAAAGTGCAATCGTCAAGTCGTAAGCTGACCCTTCTTTACGAATATCGGCAGGAGCCAGATTGACAACAACCTTCTGGCGGGGCATTCGATAGTTAGAATATTTAAGAGATGCCTCCACTCGTTGTTCGCTCTCTTTGACGGCACTGTCGGGCAGGCCAACCATAAAAAACCGTAACCCTTGGCCAACCGTAACCTCGACTGTTATCAGGGCGGCATTGACTCCATAAACGGCAGCACCAAAAGTTTTTGAAAGCATAATTACTAATTGAGGTTTTAATACTACAAAGATTTAACACTAATTTGTGAATTACAAGCCTTAATTTAATTTAACTACGATTAGCACAACGATTTGGACAGAAAAAGGGCATTTATATTGAAAATATCCAAAAATCAGTTTGCTAAGAATTTGGCATTGAAAAAATGATGTAGTAATTTTGCGGTCTAATTTGAAAATTGAATATAGAAAATATATCTTAACAATGGCAAACACAAGTAACATAGGCAAAGTAACGCAAGTAATTGGGCCAGTAGTGGACGTATCGTTTGAGAACGCCGCCAAGCTACCTGCAATTCTTGATGCTTTGGAATTAACCAAACCAAACGGACAAAAAGTAGTATTAGAATGTCAGCAGCACCTCGGCGAAGACCGTGTTCGGACTATTGCAATGGACAGCACGGAGGGTATTCAGCGTGGCACAGACGTTACAGCCACTGGTAGCCCCATCATGATGCCAACAGGCGAAGCCATCAAAGGCCGTTTGTTTAACGTTGTTGGTGAGGCCATTGACGGTATGAAGCCCGTAAGCAAAGAAGGCGGTATGTCTATTCATAGACTTGCACCTAAGTTTGAAGAGTTAGCCACAGCTACCGAAGTCCTTTTTACAGGTATCAAGGTCATTGACCTATTGGCACCTTATGTAAAGGGTGGAAAAATCGGTTTGTTTGGTGGTGCAGGTGTTGGCAAGACCGTTTTGATTATGGAATTGATTAACAACATTGCCAAGGCTTATGCAGGCTTGTCGGTGTTTGCAGGTGTGGGAGAGCGTACCCGTGAGGGCAATGACTTGCTTCGTGAAATGATTGAGTCGGGCGTTATCAAATATGGTGAGGCGTTCCAGCATGCCATGGAAGAAGGCAAGTGGGACTTAGATAAAGTAGATTATGCACAATTAGAACAGTCGCAGGCAACATTGGTGTTTGGACAAATGAACGAGCCACCAGGCGCGCGTGCCAGAGTAGCCTTGTCAGGTTTGACAGTTGCCGAACACTTCCGTGATGGCGATGGCACGGGTCAAGGACGTGATATTTTGTTTTTTATCGATAATATTTTCCGTTTTACCCAAGCGGGTTCAGAAGTATCGGCATTATTAGGTCGTATGCCTTCGGCGGTGGGTTATCAGCCTACATTGGCAACCGAGATGGGAGCCATGCAAGAGCGCATTACATCAACCAAGCGTGGGTCTATTACCTCAGTTCAGGCTGTTTATGTACCTGCCGATGACTTGACCGACCCAGCCCCAGCTACTACTTTTACACACTTAGATGCCACAACGGTATTGAGCCGTAAAATTGCTGAGTTAGGTATTTATCCAGCCGTCGATCCGTTGGACTCTACGAGCCGTATTTTGAGTGCTGAAACCCTGGGCGAAAACCACTACAACACAGCACAACGTGTAAAAGAAATTTTGCAACGTTACAAAGAGCTACAAGATATTATTGCAATTTTGGGTCTGGAAGAACTCTCAGAAGAAGACCGATTGATAGTAAGCAGAGCTCGCCGTGTACAACGGTTCTTGTCGCAGCCGTTTTTTGTAGCCGAGCAGTTTACAGGTCTCAAAGGCGTATTGGTTGATATTAACGATACAATCAAAGGCTTCAACCTTATCATGGATGGTGCCTATGACTACTTGCCAGAGGCCGCCTTCAACTTGGTAGGTACAGTCGAAGATGCAGTCGAAAAAGGTGAGCGTTTAATCAAAGAAGCAGCAGGAAGATAATATATTTATGAACTTAGAAATAATTACACCCGACAAAAAAGTATTTGCTGGCGAGGCCACAGCCGTAACTTTCCCAGGAATAGAAGGCCAGTTTCAGGTTCTGAACGCCCACGCGCCACTCGTAAGTACACTTGGTATGGGCAATTTGGTTGTAGAAACCGATGGCAAAAAACAAAACTACGTCATTGACGGCGGAGTTGTAGAGGTACTAAACAATAAAGTACTGGTACTGGCAGAGGCTATCTCGTAAACAAGTAGTCGTGTGTTTGTAGTTTTGCGTCATGAGTTAAATATAGTACTATAAATCAGTGAGTTATAAAAATACTTAATTTTTTTAGAAAAAATACACACAAAAAAGGCCGTTGCTCAATGAGCAACGGCCTTTTTTGTGTAAGTAGGGTTAATGATTTATCTAAACAATTCATCAAACGTCAAACTCACATAATAAAGTCCACCGATACGAGCCAAGCCATAACCTTGGGCGTAGTATTTGTTTAATAAATTTGAGCCACCGATTTTGATAGTCGATTTGATACTTGGTACTTTTAGGCTCACTTGGCCATCTAAACTACTCCAACTTGGTAGCCACGTGTCGCCCGCCGTTGTGCCTTGCTCTACCCACATCTCGCCCGTAAAACGATAACTGAGGTTGAAGCCTATGTTTTTGGTTAATTTCGGATTGCCAAAGCTGATATTGTAGCGGTCTTCGGGCGAGATAAAGAAGTTACGTCCAGCATCTGATACATCTGGGTCGCTCATTTTGCGGTTGATGATTTCTTCGCCTGCTCTATTTTTGATTACAATGCCCTGTGCATTACGAAGTGTGATTCGGCCTACTTGGTGAGCGTAGTTACCGCTTATGTTATAGCCATGCCCGAGTGCATATTCAAGCCCTATGCCCCAACCATTTACAAATATTTCGTTGAAGTTATTGAAATTGACTTGAAAAGTACGGTAAGTAGCAGGATTGCGTAGGTCGGCAACTTGGCCATTGAGCGGCTGGCGCATATTTTGGGCGCCTATAAAATCGCTGTATTTGCTACTAAACAAAAATGCGTCAAAAAACAGTTGATTGTTAATGAGCGTTTTGTAGCCAATTTCCCATGTCTTTATTTTTTCTGTTGTAAAGTTATTTGGGTTATATGCCAATCCCTTGATTTGGTCTTCGGTGATTCGGCCTGCTACCAAGTCGTTTACATCGTTTTCTAAATAAGCGGGGTTGGCAAACAAATTGGCATTTTCGGCCGCAATTTTAGAACCACCGACCTCACCAGCCGTGCCTATTGGTGGCGAAGCCAGCAACTGCCCCGGCGAAGGGTTACGGAAAGCCGACTGCCACGACCCACGGAAGTTGTGTGGGCCAACACTCACTACCACCGAAGCCCGAGGCGTAAAGCCACCTTTGAAATACTCGTTTTTGTCGTATCTCAGGGCAAGTGTTGGCTTTATGGCGAGGTTATCCGTTACTTTCAGTTCCTTTGAACCTTGTGCATAAGCACCGTACTCCATGATTGTAAACTCAGAGCCATCAGCTTTGCGTGGGAACGCCGTACCACCAGACTCCAATGCAAAACGGCGAATGCTACCGCCCGTTACTAATTCCATGAAACTAATTTCGTTTTTGAAATTATACATACCTTCATAGTGATACATACTCGAATTGTCTCTAAAACGAGTACCGGCTACGTTCAAAATATTATTGGTTTGATTGGCCCATGTTCCCGAAATAAGGTCTCTAACGTCATTGAATCGAGGCGTGTTTGGTAGCAACCGACCTACGTCGCCTGCGGCACGCCCTGCGCCAATGCTACTTTGGCCGCTGGCCGTGTAGGCGGTGGCAAAGTCTGCGGCCCAAGTGGCGAGAGGCTTCCAAGTATTATTGATTCTGACAGCCGTGTTGCCTATGTTCCAGCCTTCGGCTTGTTGTTGAGTTGTGTAGGCTCGCAAAAAGAAATTATCGCCACGTAATTCAGCCTTGAATTGATTGCGTTTATAATCAGGGAAATACTCACGGAAACCAGCAGTACGAATCAAGTTGCCGTTGCCATAATACCAACCAATTGAGGCTTCGATTTTGTCTGTAATTTTATAATGTGCCGATACGTTGGCTCTGGTATTAAAAACCCTACCACCATTGCCTATTAGGTCAATTTCTTTGTAGCCAGTACGAGTTACGAGCTTATTGGCCAAGTTAGGGTCGGCAAAGGTGGCAGGATAGCGGTTTGCGCTACCATTATTAAAATCGTCGCCGTAAGTATTAACACCGTCGTACTGAAAATTGCCGTTTACAAAATCGAAAGGTTTATAACCAACCCCGGTTGCCACGTTGCCACGGCCACCATCACGGGTAAAAAAATTGTCACGGCCACGGTGCAAGCGGTCTGAGTAGTCGTCGGCAATAAAGTCTGTACCGTCCAATCGCTGGAAGTTTATTTTAAAAGCAAAACGGTCGCCCCATTGCTCGGCATAACGCAAGGCCACATCGCTATATACTTTTGCCCCAACCGATGAGCCTATGTTATTGACCCCGAGTTTGGTCTGAAAACTAAGCCCCTGAAATTCAAAAGGGTTTTTTGATTTGGTACTCATCAATCCTTGCAAAGCATCTGGGCCGTACAAGGCCGAGGCTGCACCTGGAATAATCTCAATGCTCTCAATGTCTAAGTCTGAAACACCAGCTACGCCACCAAAACCAAAGCCTAAACCTGGCGAGCGGTTGTCCATACCGTCTGTTAATTGTACAAATCTGTTGTTGTTGTTTGCACCAAAGCCACGCATATTGACAGACTTAAAACTCAAACTCTGTGTCATCAAGTCCACGCCTTTCATTCCTTGTAGGGCATCAAATGGAGTAGCTGCTGCCGACTGCTGGAACTGTCGAGCGGTCATTTTTTCGACACTGACAGACGACTTCGTGATGCTCTCTTCGACACGGTTACTGGTCACGGTTACTTCCGAAAGCGTACCAATGTCTTCGGACATTACCACCGATACTTCAGAACCAGTGGCGGCTACTTCTATTGTCTTGTAGCCAATCACGCTTACTCTGAGCGTTGCGGGTAAGGTAGCCGATGTTTTGATTTTGAAATTACCATTTTTATCAGACACATCGCCTGATATTGTACCTTTGACGACGATGCTCGCACCAGCCAGTGTCTCATTGGTAGTTCCGTCTTTGATTGTGCCAGAAATAACGGTCTGGGCATTGGCCGAGGCAACCAAAAATAGGAAGCTGACCAATAAACTGTAGATTTTTCTCATAAATTTTATAGTTAGAAAAGGTATGTACTCTTAGAATTGTTTAATAAATTCTATTTAGTTTGCAAAAAAACAAAAAAAATGGCCATATTTTCAAATACAGACCATTATTTTCTTTGCTATTGTCAAATATCTCTAATATGTCTAATGTTTTGTAGTTTTGTTTAACTTTTGTACTCATGAATTTTAAAAAAAGTAAACAAGTTTTCTTTTTTCTACTATTTGCTATTTGCTTGACTTCCTATATTAGTTCATCAATAGCATTGTTGCTGGGGTTGGCTGTTGCGCTCGTCGTTGGCAACCCTTTTCAAACGCAAACGTCGGCGTGGGGTGGCTATTTATTAAAAACGTCTGTCGTTGGTTTGGGCTTTGGTATTAACATTCAAGTTCTGGCCAAATCAGGGCAAGACAATATAGGCATCACAACGATTTTTGTAGTGGGCGTACTTTTGGTAGGGTATTTTTTGGGTAGATTATTAAAGACCGATAGGTTGATTTCGCTCTTGATTTCGGTTGGTACGGCAATATGTGGCGGTAGTGCCATTGCAGCCATTGGATCAGTGATGAAAGCCAACTCCAACCAACTTTCGATGGCAACAGGTGTGGTGTTTTTGCTCAATGCGGCGGCTCTTATCGTTTTTCCAGTCATTGGCCATTGGGCGGGGCTTTCGCAAGAGCAGTTTGGAGTGTGGGCGGCCATTGCCATTCACGACACAAGCTCGGTAGTAGGTGCGGCAGCCAAATATGGCGATGTAGCCTTGCAGGTGGCTTCTGTTACCAAAATGCTCAGAATATTATGGATTATCCCCGTTTCATTGTTTTTGGTGTTGCGTTTTTCCGAAAATCGTGAGTCGTTCAAAATCCCCAGTTTTATCATTGGCTTTATTGTAGCTTCTTGCTTTTTTAGTTTTGTACCAATCAGCCCAGTAATCTATCAGAAAGCGTATCTTATTGCCAAACAGCTCATGGTAGCGAGTTTGTTTTTGATTGGGGCGAGTATTTCGCTTCAATCTATTCGGCAAGTGGGGGCAAAAGTACTGGCGCAGGCCGTTATTTTATGGGTTTTGGTGAGCATTGCGGCATTTGCGTTTGTTAAGTATTTTTAGTAATGCTACATTCAAGTAATAAATGCAACTTTTTGGTTAAATATTTGAATTGGACTTAAATA
>JAYVJH010000115.1:0-2573 GCA_043769455.1 Runella sp.
TGCCATCGAATATCATTTATTGGCAGGCTCGCTCAAAAGAGATATTTATGTGCCATTAGACGGTTATAGAGGTATTGACAATATAGAATTTTGTAGTTATGATGTCGAAAGCTGTCCGTTTGGTAGTGAGTTTTGTCAGTGTAAAGACGTAGAATTTGACAATATGGACGATTTTGAAACAAATAACGATGAAATGCCTTTTTGAATCTTATAAGCCCGACTTCTGGACGGCAAACCCTGCCGCTCCCATAGCACCTGCCATATCTCCAAAATGTGCCTGAATGATTGGAGTGTGCTTGCCGCCTGCTCGCCACTCGAATATATCCATAAATTGATATAAGGGTTCAAAAAGAGCCTCGCTCGCAAGTGTAATTCCCCCAGCCAGAACAACTAATTCGGGCGAAAGCGCATTGATGAGCGAAGCAATGGCAATAGATAGCTTTCGGACAGAATCCAACCAGACGAGAGTAGCCCAATGGTCACCATTTTTGTATGCTTCTACCAATTCCCACGTACTACCAAAGCGGCCAAATGACCGTTTTTTGACTGAATAATTACCCAGCGCATACTCTAAACTACCTGGCATACCCACAATATTTGGCTCGCTGTCGTTGGCATCAATACTAATATGGCCTAAGTGTCCAGCCATTTGACCTAAACCCTGATAAAGTTTTCCGTTAATAAGTAGCCCACCACCTACGCCCGTTCCGAGAGTGAGTAGTACTACATTTTTTTTATTTTTGGCCACCCCAAAAGCAGCCTCGGCCATGAGTGCAGCGTGGGCGTCGTTCAAAACGTAGGTAGAGTAGCCTAAAAAATCTGTCCAGTCAAAATTTTCGATACCCACCAACCTGCTGGGCATAAAGGCAATACAAGAGTTTCGGTCGTTGGGAAGCCCCGGGGCAGATAGACCAATGGCTGTAATGTCGTGGCTCAAACCTTGTTTTAAAAACTCGACCATCTCCAACACATTTTGTTGCCACGAGCCGTTGCCGCTGTCTTGGGTTGCGATGTAATGCTGTTTGAAGACTTCGCCTTTGGAGTCAATCACTAATCCTTTTACATTTGTACCGCCGAGGTCAAGACCGATAAAATACATATTTAGAAACGATGTTAGATTTTATAGAAAAAGTAGCCGATTTTTTGTCTGAGATACCGTTTGAATTTATTGTAAAAAGAAATATTGATGGTTTAAATACTCAATTTTATTGTCCACAAAAACAAATCATTATAGAATGTATCAGTCTGGCCGACTATCGACAGGCTGATAAAATTATTATAGAAAATGAACACCGAACGATTAGAGTTTGGGAAGATGTATGGACGACAAAAACCAACATCGTACAGTCAAGAATTAAGGCTGTTTTTGGAATTTCGGAACGAATACCTGCACGGCTAACCAAAATACTACGAATAGACAAGCCATTGGCTGACCAGTTTTTAAACCAAAACCACTTACAGGCTACCGTAACGGCCAAACTCAAATATGGGCTTTATTTACCCCAACAGTATTTTAGAATATTAAAAACCAAACCTATCGCTCAATCATCGCTTTTGGTGGCTGTGGCTACTTTTTCTGGTTCAAAAACCGTTGTCAGAGACGGTCAGCCGTATCGTTCCTATGAATTGATTCGGTTTGCCAATTTACTGAATTGTACGGTTGTAGGTGGCTTCGACAAATTACTTAAAAACTTTATTAGAGAACAAAATCCAGATGATATTATGAGCTATGCCGACAGAGAGTGGTCGGACGGGAATAGCTATCAACAAACTGGTTTTGAACTAATTGGTACAACTCCGCCGCAAAGTTTTTGGGTCAATCCACTTACTTTCGACCGCCTTACTGGTCGCCAAAAAGCAATAGAGGCCACTACCGACAACTTTATTGAAGTGCAGAATGTTGGGAATTTGAAATATTTATTAAATTTGAAGAAAAATAAAAACCCAAATTGACTAACTACGACCTCATCACTATTTTGGGCCCAACGGCCAGCGGCAAAACCCGATTGGCGGCGCAGGTAGCACTCCAGCTCGGCGGCGAAGTCATTAGTGCAGACTCACGGCAGGTTTATCGGCAAATGAACATTGGTACTGGTAAAGATTTAGGCGAATATATTATTGATAATCAACCAATTCCATACCATTTGATTGACATCGTACAGGCTGGTGGCGACTACAATTTATACCAATACCAACGAGATTTTGAGCAAATATATGCTGATATTCAACGACGAAATACAACTGGCATACTTTGTGGCGGAAGTGGGTTGTATATTCAGGCCATTTTGCAAGATTTTAAGTTGGGTAAACAATCAGAAACAAAGAGCCGAGAGTTGGGGGATAGAAGTTTTACGAAAAATGTTTTTGGGCTTACCCTACCGCTCGACTTACGCCGAGAAAGAATTACGACCCGACTACACCAAAGGCTCAACGAAGGTATGATAGATGAAGTAAAAGAGTTGATGGCTGGGGGAGTACTTGCTGAAAAATTGATTTATTATGGCCTTGAATATAAGTTTATTACACAATATCTGATTGGCGACTTAGATTATGACACAATGGTAGAGCGATTG
>JAYVJH010000116.1:0-2284 GCA_043769455.1 Runella sp.
AACAGCATTCTGACCTTCTATTTTGGCATCAAAAGAAGTAAGACTCACAGGCAGAGGCACATTGCTATATGTTACGGTGTTACACAGCCCACCGCCACCGCCTGACCCATTGGTATAGCCTCTCACTGCGCCACTTGTTGTACTCGGGCAAGCACCCGCCAATGTAAATGTATGGCAATAAACACCATCGGCAAACTGAGCGGCCCCGCCATTACCACAGTCAAAAGGTAAGCTGTGAACACTTCTGTCCTGGCACATACCAACGGCGGCAGCGACAGGGCTGCTTAACTCAAACTGTATTTGTTTAGGTCGTGGCGAGCCACTCACACTCACACAAAGTTTAACCAAACAGTTGCTGCCACTAACCACCTTAGAGCTACCTGCCTGCCCTGCTATTGTATTTATACAAGATTGCGAGAGTAAGTCGTTTGTCAAGATGACAAAACATAAAAACAATAATTTTTTCATAATGTATAATTTTTTAAAACATATAAAAACCAGTAATATTTATAAAGAACGCTTGATAGAAATATCATACGTCTCAAATGATTTATTCTCAAAATTGAACGACAATCACTTTTTTGTTTTAATGTTTGTCGAATTTGGGCTTGACTACCTTGGTTTATGTGTCAGAATATGCAGCCACTCCTGAGTTAGGTCAATTACTATGCCAAAAAGTAATATCGTGTTAATTGGTATTATATTGGAGGTAAAAGAGTTAAAAAATTATACAAAATCAAGTTTATATAGCACTAATATTAGTTTAAGTAGCCCCTGTTGTGTATTTGAGTTTGCCTTGTTTGGAAATGCTTTATATTTGCTTATCGAAAAATTAGTAGATTTATAGTAACTATCAACTATTTTTTTCGAGATTTTGTATTAAAAACAGTAAAACTAATGCGTCAAGACACGTTCAAAAATAAAATGCTGTGTTATAAAAATTGCAAATAACTGATAATCAAAGTGATATGTCTATCAAACCTGAGTATTTAAAATAAAAAATGAAATTCTTTAAAATATTTCTAAAAACAATAGCTGGCTTGGCACTCGCCATCGTTGTGCTATTGGCTTGCACGCTTGCGCCCTTAGACGATACGCCTTACAAGCAAATGCCCTATTACAAACAATGGAAAGAGCAAGTAACTTCCCTAAAAAAAAATCACCCCGTCATTCAGTCCGACAATCACTCAGTAAATGTAGGCTGGGCAAAGGTTAATTTTACGCCACTTGCCCCCACGCCAACGGCTGGTTATGGTGTGCGACAAGGTAGATTGTACACGAGTGTTCATGATTCGGTTTTTGTGCGGGCCGTGGTCATTGACAATGGCACAACAAAAGCCGCTATTGTTTCGGTAGATTTACTGATTATTCCGCCAACAGTTGTAGAATTATTGAAACAAAAACTCAAAAAAAGTACCATTCCGTTCTCGAATGTATATTTGGGTGCAACACACTCACACAATAGCGTAGGTGGCTGGGGCGATAGTTTTACGGGTGAGTTGTTTGCTGGAAAATTTAATATAAATAATGTAGAGCGCATCGCTACGGCTATCGCCAAAGCCATTCAACTCGCTGATAATCAATCTAAACCTGCTCAAATGGCTTATTGCGAAGTGTCCGACACGGCTCACGTTCGCAACCGTGCTTTTGATGGTGGCAGTACCGACCCTATGATTAGAAATATTGAATTTTTGAGGAACGATGGCCAAAAAGCCATTTTGTGTACCTACGCCGCTCATTCAACGATTATCAATTCTGAAACGGTCGTACTCTCACGGGATTATCCTGGGGTGTTGGTCGATTCGTTGGAATGCAACGAAGCCAATTTTGCGGTCTTTATGTCGGGGGCAGTGGGGAGCATGGGGCCAAAAGAAGTGGGCAATAACGATTTTGAACGAGTAAATAACGAAGCCGATGGCATAGAAAACAAACTCGAACCAGTTTTGAATAAAGTTAAATTTACCGATACCAATATTCTTGATATAAAAACCATTCAGCTACCAATGCGAGAGCCAAATGCACGGGTATTATTTGGTTGGCGGCTACGGCCTTGGCTCTTTAATTGGGCTTTTGGGCAGTTTGATTGTTATGTAAAAGTATTGAAAATTGGTAATGTGCTGATGGTGGGGCTACCCTGCGATTTTTCGGGCGAACTGATGCCCGAGCTGACTGATTATGCAACCAAAAACGGCCTACATCTTATCGTTACAAGTTTTAATGGCGGCTACGCTGGTTATATTACCCCCGACAAAAACTATAACATCGACAACTACGAAACCCAGAC
>JAYVJH010000117.1:0-2296 GCA_043769455.1 Runella sp.
AAGTTGATTCCCTGCGAAAATATTGATTGTGAGATTGTTATTAAAAAAATTAAACTAAATACACTTTTCATTTTATTGTAATTTTCTTTTAAATTCTAAATACTTACTTTGTTTATGGTTATGTCAAAACTGTTTCCAAATTTTCTTCTGGATAGTGCAAAAATTAAGGCTACTGGCAAAGCAATTAGTGATACAGAAACTTTGCCAACTATTAAGTACTTGACGATAAACATAACTATTGCCAAGCCCATCAAAAACCCTATTGCAGCCTGATAACTTAAACTTGGCTCGACCGTTATTATCTGTGTTTGCCCAGCATTTAGTATTATGTCTTTTTTAATATAATGCTCGTTTTCAAATACTTCGACCGCATATTTTCCTGCTTCAAATTTTTGATTTAATTTAGGGCTTTGGCAACCTACTTCACCAATTATACTGCCATTAACCCTAATTTTGTATTTTTTTGTTTTAAACATTGACTGCCCAATTTTATTGAGCCTAAATTGTAAATGACTTTGCATATTTTATTTTAAATTTAGAAAAATGTAAAACTTTTACTTTTAATACAAAACCCAAGTGTCTTTACCACCACCACCTTGCGACGAATTGACGACTAACGAGCCTTTGCGAAGTGCCACACGTGTAAGCCCGCCTGGTATAACATTGACGCTTTCGCCGTACAACACATAAGGCCGTAAGTCCACGTGGCGGCCTTCGGCTTGTCCGTCAATAAAACACGGCACTCTTGATAACGAAATAACTGGCTGTGCAATATAGTTTCGGGGGTTATTTTTTACTTTTATTCTAAACTCTGCATGGTCGGCTTTGGTGGCTTTTGGGCCAATCAGCATACCGTAACCGCCCGCTTCGTTGGCTTCTTTGACCACCAAGTTCTCGATATTGTCCAGCACATATTTCAAATCGTTGTTTTCTCTACACACAAATGTTTCGACGTTGGGAATGATGGCATCTTCGCCTAAATAATACTTAATAATCCGTGGCACATACGCATAAATTACTTTATCGTCGGCTACGCCAGTACCTGGGGCGTTGGCCAAGGCTACATTCCCTTTTTTATAAACTTCAAAAATACCAGGCACACCAATAAGCGAGTCTGGATTAAAGGTTTTTGGGTCAAGAAATGTGTCGTCCAATCTTCTATAAATAACATCAACAATCTCAAATCCCCGAGTGGTTCGCATCTTGACATACCCCCCCGATACTACCAAGTCCCGTGCCGATACCAACTCAACACCCATTTGTTGTGCCAAATACGAATGTTCAAAATAAGCCGAATTATAAACACCGGGTGTTAGTACAACTATATTTGGGTCTGGTCTGTTTGAAATATATTTGAGCATATCAAAAAGTCGTGTCGGGTAGTCGGACACAGGCCGAACGTTGGTATTGGCCAATATTTCAGGAAAAATCTGTTTGGACAGTTCTCTGTTTTCGAGCATATAACTCACCCCAGAGGGGCAGCGCAAGTTGTCTTCAAGTACCAAAAACTGGCCTTTGTCATCTCTTATCAAGTCAGTGCCTGTGATGTGGCACCAGATTTTCTTGGGCGGTTTCAGTCCCTGACACGCTGGAAGGTAGCACTTTGAGGTTTCTATCAGTTCTCGGGGTACAATGCCATCTTTTAGAATCTGTTGTTTATTGTAAACGTCATGAATAAACAAATTGAGTGCCGTGATGCGCTGTACCAATCCTTTTTCGAGGGCGTTCCAGTCTTGGCCGTTTACAATTCTGGGTATGATGTCAATAGGCATAATTCGCTCTGTACCTTCGCCTTCTGAGTAAACATTGAACGTAATACCCATCGACATCAGCGTACGCTCGGCCGAGTGGTGGCGGTTGGTTAGTTCTTGTTTAGTAAGTTGCTCGACCCGATTCTTGAACGACTCATAGCCAGGTCTAATGCTGCCATCGGTCGCAAACATTTCATCAAAAAAAGCACCAGTGTCATAGTTATTGAAAGAAAATGGCATGATTCAGGTATTGTTTAGTTTGTATAAAAACAGATTTTTCAATCAAATAGTCGGTAATATAGTGCAGAACCTTGTACTTTGCGACTAATTTAATCGTTATTGAGTTAATTAAAAAATTACAAATGCTCAATATGCCTAAAAAATATTTTATGGGTATGCTGTCATTGGCTTGATAGTCATTTAGTTAAGCGTTTTTTGAATTGAATCTATCCACACACAATCTATTTATGTTTTTCAGAATTTGTATATTTTTACTGTTTTTGATGTCTTTCAAAGCTCAATCTCAGCATTGGCTTGGGTATTCG
>JAYVJH010000118.1:0-13306 GCA_043769455.1 Runella sp.
CTCGACGCTTCTCGTGGCTTAGAGTCGCAAGACCTGAATATCATCGGTCTGGCACACAGAGCCAAAAAAGGCATCGTGATTATGGTCAATAAATGGGACTTGATAGAAAAAGACTCCAAAACAGCCGATAAACTCAAAAAAGAAATGCTCGAACGCATGGCACCTATGGACTATATGCCCATCATGTTTGCATCGGTGCATGAAAAGCAACGTATTTTTCAGGTAATGGAAAAAACGATGGAGGTTTTTGAGGCCAAAACTCGTAAAATTACGACCTCAAAACTGAACGAGGTGATGCAGAAAGAAATCGAAAAATACCCACCACCAGCATACCGAGGCAAGCACATCAACATCAAGTATATGATACAGTTGCCAACACCATCACCGAGTTTTGTGTTTTTTTGTAGCCACCCCAAGCAAGTCATTGAATCGTATAAAAGGTTCTTAGAAAACCGTTTGAGAGACAATTTTAACTTTGAGGGAGTGCCTATTACATTGTTTTTCAGAGAAAAATAATCGGCTCGCCAGCAATATTTACTAATTAGCTTCCGACACGCCTGCGCTTTCAAAACTCGCCATATCGCTCAAAAACGATATGGCATTTTTGACGATAGGATAAGCCAGCGCACAGCCCGAACCCTCACCAAGGCGCATATTGAGTTTTAAGATTGGTTCTACTCCCAAGAAGTTGAGCAGATTTTGATGCCCGTGTTCGTCTGAAAGATGACAAAAAATAGCATTGTCTTTCATACGGGGTTCAATAGCGTGAGCGACAAGGTAAACGGCAGAGCAAATAAAGCCATCAATCAAGATTATCATGTTTTGGTTGTAAGCCTCAAGCATGGCGGCACACATTTGCACCATTTCAAAGCCCCCAAAAGTATGTAATATCACATAAGGGTCTGTGATGGGGCCATGAAATTGCTTGGCTTGGTTCAAAATTTTGATTTTGTTTTCCAACTGAGCGTCATTTAGCCCTGTTCCACGGCCTACGCACTGCTCAATGGGCAAATCGCAAATATAACTCATCAGCATGGTGGCCGCCGAGGTGTTGCCGATACCCATTTCACCAAAGCCTACCACATTTCGTCTTTGGCGCACGGCCCGCATCATTATATTTCGACTTTCTATAAAACAACTCTGTAATTGCTGGTAGGTCATGGCCGTATCGTTCAGAAAAGACTTCGTACCATGGCCTATTTTGGTAACAGTCAGGGCTTCGGTTTCTTCGTATTTACGATCAAAATCATAATTGACTCCCGCGTCAACGATTTCAAGATCGATATTGTTTTGTTTGCAAAAAACATTGATAGCCGCTCCACCATTCAAAAAATTGAACACCATCTGAGCCGTAACTTCTTGTGGATAAGCACTCACACCCTCGTTGGCAATGCCATGGTCGCCAGCAAAAACGATTATAATGGGGTTTCGGAGAACTGGATAACTGGTACAATGTGCCGAGCCAATCTGGAACGCAATTTTTTCTAAAACACCCAACGAACCAAGTGGCTTGGTTTTGGTGTCTATTCGTTGTTGGAGTAGTTTTTCGTCAAATATCTCCATTTCCGACATTGGTACGTTTTCATCATACATATTTTTGGTGTTTTTTTAATGAAAGTCAATTTGATTTTTGAGAACTACAACATCATCTATATATTATTATCGGTGGCACGACTGTTATGAAAACTTGTTTACGAGACAGTTGTACCAAAACTGCGCCACCGTTTAAATTTTTTTATAGATTTACACAGAATATTCTTGTTCTTTATTCAAAAAATCTTGATAAGTATTACTAATTCCTTCAAATAGTTCGTATCGATGCCGCCAGCCCAATGCGTGCAATCTCGACACGTCCATCAGTTTGCGAGGTGTGCCGTTTGGTTTGTCGGTATTCCAATTGATACTACCGCCGTAGCCTACAATGTCTTTGATTGTTTCGGCTAATTGCTTGATAGTTACATCATTACCAACACCAATATTGACAAATGCCTCTTCGTTGTATGTTTGCATCAGATAGACACAGGCGGCGGCCATGTCGTCGGCGTGCATAAATTCTCTGAGCGGTGCGCCCGTTCCCCAGAGTTTTACTTGTGGTTTGTTGTTGATTTTTGCTTCATGAAACTTCCTAATCATAGCTGGTAGCACGTGCGAGTTTTGAAGGTCATAATTGTCGTTGGGGCCATACAAATTGGTAGGCATCACCGACACGAAGTTACAACCATACTGTCTGCGGTACGACTCACACATTTTGATTCCTGCAATTTTGGCAATGGCATACGGCTCATTGGTTTCTTCGAGAAGTCCTGTCAATAAACTTTCTTCATGTAGTGGCTGTTGGGCTAATTTTGGATAAATACACGACGACCCCAAAAATAGCAATTTAGTAACCTGGTTCAGATAGGCCGCATGAATGACATTATTTTGAATTTGTAAATTTTCATATAAAAAATCAGCTCTATAAATATTATTGGCCATGATACCCCCCACTTTTGCAGCCGCCAAAAAGACATATTCAGGTTTTTGGGATTCAAAAAAATCAAAAACAGATTGCTGATTACGAAGGTCTAATTCTGATGACGTTCTGACAATGAGATTGTTGTAGCCTTGGCTGTGTAGACAACGAACTATGGCCGAGCCGACCATTCCACGGTGGCCAGCAATGTAGATTTTTGCGTTTGTATTCATACCACAAAAGTAATAAGTTGTTGGTGAAACAAAAAATTACCTACCTAATAGCTTTCTGGCATCTTTTTTGAATAATCAGTTATATACCATCATTTTTATAGATTAAAAATTTGATAGTAAACAACAATGACCAGACTATCCACAATATTTCTCTTGATTTTAATACGCTTTTGTGCTTCTGCTCAAACGCCTGTATTGCTCAAAGACCTGAACGTCAAAACTGAATACAGCCCATCGCCCAATCTTATTTTTGCGGTTGGCAACACCGTTTTTTTTGCAAAAGACGATGGCTCAAAAGGTACAGAACTCTGGAAGTCTGACGGTACGGCTCTTGGCACGGGCTTAGTAAAAGACATAAGAGCAGGTAGCTACGGTAGTAATCCAAAAAACTTTGCAAGACTAAACAGTACATTGTTTTTTTGTGCCGACAATGGTACAAATGGCAATGAGCTTTGGAAAACAGACGGTACAATTTCAGGAACAGTCTTAGTGAAGGATATTTGGGGAGGAACTGGCTCCAGCAATCCTTCCAAATTGACTGTTGCCAATGGCATATTATTTTTTGCTGCCGACAACGGTATAAGTGGAATGGAGTTGTGGCGGTCGGACGGGACTGAGGCAGGTACGGTTTTAGTCAAAGACATCAGAGCCAATAGTTCAAGTTTTCCGAGTAGCTTGACGAACGTAAACAACATACTTTTTTTTACTGCCGACGACAACAATGGCGACACAGAGCTTTGGCTTACCGACGGTACTACCAATGGTACAACACTTGTCCGAAACATCAACCCCAACGGTAGTAGTTACCCATTTGAACTTACGGCAGCTGGCAATGTACTTTATTTTAGTGCCGACGACGGCAACTCTGGCCGTGAACTCTGGCGAACAAATGGCACAGATGGTAGCACGGTGAGAGTAACCGACATCTGGCCAGGAACATCGAGCGGCAACCCTCGACAATTTATGTCTGTGGGTACAAGGCTCTACTTCACAGCCGACAATGGGATATTGGGCCATGAAATTTGGACGACAGACGGAACTACCACCACTCAAATCAAAGATATTTTTGCTGGCTCGGGTGGTAGTAATCCAGCCAATTTGACATCGGCAAACGGAACACTTTATTTTACAGCCGATAACGGTACAAATGGTAACGAACTCTGGAAAACAACTGGCACAGACGCATCAACGACACTCGTCAAAGATATTTGGAGTGGTACGGTAGGTAGTTTGCCCTCGTTTTTGACCAATGTAAACGGAACATTATATTTTGCAGCCAACAACGGCACATCTGGCCAGGAACTCTGGAAAACCAACGGCACAGAAACTGGTACTACAATGGTAAAAGATATTTTTGTGGGCGCATCAGGGAGTATTCCTTCGTTTATTACTACAACAACCAACAATACCATTTTTTTTCATGCCGATAATGGCACCAATGGTTGTGAGCTTTGGCTCTCAAAAGGTACGGCTACCAGTACCAATATGGTATATGATATTTTTATTGGTAACAACGGCAGCGACCCTCGCTGGCTGACAAAAGTCAATAATACGCTTTACTTTCGAGGAACTGGTACAGCAGAAGGCGATGGCCTTTGGAAATCTGACGGTACAAATGTAGGCACAGTACAGGTCAAAAACGGGACTGGCTCTCATTATGAACTTTGTGATGTGGCTGGTAGCGTTTTTTATGTCCGAGACAGGCCAGAGGCTGGTTTTGAGTTATGGAAATCTGACGGTACAATAACGGGTGGCGTTCAAGTAAAAGATATAAACGCAGGAGTATCGGGTAGTATGCCAAATGGACTAACGGCGGTCGGTAGTGTGCTATATTTTGTAGCCAACGATGGCTTGGTGGGTAGCGAACTGTGGCGGTCGGACGGAACGGCGGCGGGTACAGTCAGAGTCAAAGACATAAAAGCAGGGCCAGAAACCAGTAACCCACATTGTCTGGTGGTTTGGAACGGTATTTTGTATTTTGTGGCCGACGACGGTAATGGTGCCGAACTCTGGAAAAGTAACGGTACAGAAGCTGGTACGGTAAGAGTCAAAGATATTTGGGCTGGTGTTGATGGTAGCGAGCCAACGGCGTTTATGGTTCTTAATAATTTTTTATACTTTTTTGCCGATAATGGTGTGAATGGTCGTGAACTCTGGAAAACAGACGGAACGGAGGCTGGTACGATTTTGGTCAAGGATATTCGCTTGGGCGTGGTGGGGAGCGGCCCAAATTCGTTAGTAAGTACAAACAACCAATTGTTTTTTACTGCTAACGATGGTTTGAGTGGCAACGAAATATGGAAATCAGACGGTACGAGCGAGGGGACTATTCGGCTAAAAGATATAAAATTGGGTGATGGCAGTAGCTTGCCAGCAGCACTTACGGTAGTCGATAAAACACTTTATTTTACTGCCAACACAGACGGCAGTGGTGTAGAACTCTGGCGGTCAGACGGTACGGAAGCTGGTACAGTATTATTAAAAAACATAAACACCATTTATGAAACTGGTAGCAACCCATATTATTTAACCAACGTAAACGGAATATTATATTTTGTAGCCAACAACGGTGCAACAGGTGCTGAACTATGGCGCACAGATGGTCGTGAAGCTGGTACGGTTTTGGTCAAAGATTTGTTTCAGAATGAGCGCAGTAGTGAGCCTCAACAATTATTAAACCTCAATGGTACGCTTTATTTTGTGGCCGACGACGGTATGAAAGGCCAAGAAATATGGCGTTTGGACCCTTGCCCAATAGTAGCAAAAGTATCAAAAAAAACGCTCACCGTTTGCGCTCGAAGCACTGCCACAATCGAAGGAAAAGCATCGGCTTGTGCAGGAGCCGCATATAGCTGGAGCAGTAAACCCGCTGGTGTGTCAGGTGATGGCCTTAAATTGGTTTTTGTAGCACCCGATGTATCGCAAACTACGATTTATACACTATATTTTACAGTTAAATACGGCTCTGAATCTTCGACAGATTCAACAAAAGTAAGTGTAACACCACAAACCAAACTCAACGTAACCGTACTCTTAGAAGGTGCTTACGATAAAAGTACCCAAAAAATGAGTACCGTTCTCAATCAATCTAAACTCTTGCCTGGACAACTACCCGCCGATACTTGGGCTGTGATAACGGCAGTCGGGCAACCATACAAAAGTAGCCCTTGGAACTACAACGGCACGGAGTCGCTTTATGACTATACTTCCGATGTCGTTGATTGGGTTTTGTTTTCTCTCCGTACCAACCCCGATGACGTTGCCTCAACGATATTGAAAGCGGCAGTGTTATTAAAAGAAAACGGACAAATAGCTCAGGCCGTTGGTTGTCTAAATGTACCATCTGGCCAGCCTTATTATATTGGCATCGACCATCGAAACCACTTGGGCGTGCTGTCGCATCGAGCTATATCTGTCAGTAACGAAACCCTCACCTACGATTTTAGTAAACAACAGTCGTACATACCAGCCACAATACCTGCTTTTGGACAGAAAAAAATTGAAAATGCGTTTTTTATGTATGGTGGCGATTTTAGTAAGATTGGCGCGCAACAAATTGATACACAAGATATGACGATTTTTAGACGACAAAACGGTAAATTTTTGCAATATTTACAAGCCGATGCCAATCTTGATGGCGAAGTAAATGCACTTGACAGAATTTATTGGACAAAAAACAACGGTATATTCTCGGCAATATCTTTCTAAAAATGCACTTATTGAACACCAAAATGAATATTTACGCAAAACTTTGTTTGACAGCTTTTTTGATATGCTACATCATCGGCAATGTATCAGGGCAGGGTATTCCGAGAGAAATTACTTTTGAGCCAGACGAAGGCGGCTATGGTATTGGCTACGACCCCATCAAAAAAATCGGTGCCTTCGATTTGTCAAGCACGGCAGCCAATGAGCCATTTAGGCATATATTGGCACTGATGTCAGTAAAACTACCTTGGGAAACCACCGCCGACTACCGAAGCCTTGGCTTTAGTGCCAACAGAGCCGACAAAGCCGAAGGCAAGCCAAAATCCAATCGCTACTGGGATTTAAACGAAAGCTCTTTTCGTAGCCCATTCTCGGTCGATGGCCAGTCGTTTGGGACAAACCCCATTTTTTTGCCAGATCCAAACCGAACTATGTCGGCACAAGGCCAAACATTTACTTGTATCAATGCGCCTTTTCCCAATGTCAAAATAGACAACATAGACGAGGCTGCAAAGTACAACTTCTTTTTGATGACCGAATACGAAATTGATCGCCGAGCCAAGGCGATAGCCAATCCTACCATTGGATATTTACGCTGGGATATTGAGGGTGTGCCTTATGATAGCTGGGAAGCGGCTCTCAAAGGAAGACAAGTATGGGAAAATGGTAAATATAGGCATGGGATTAACGGTGGTACCGATGCTCGGTTTAAGAATATGAATGACCCTCAGTTTTTTGATTATGTAAAAAATCGCTGGATTTATGTGTTTTCAGAACTTGTATATAAAACAAAACTGTATTCGGGAGCGAAGGTGTGGCTCTATGGTACCGGCCCACTGCACCCCGTCGATGCATTTGATAAGCCCCAGTTTGACGACTCAGGCAATATATCTGCATGGTGGAAGCAGCCTATAAACGGACTTTGGGGTATCCGAAACGACTACAATAATCGTAAACTAAACGAGGAAGTAAGCTACATGGAAACATGGGATAACTTGGCAGATATTGAGCCATTTATTGTAATAAAATTAGATAATACCAATAATTGGACAAAAACTGATTTGATTAGACTCAAAAAAACGCCAATAAATACCATAACACAAGGCCCCCCAACTCGGTATTTGGTTACAGACATAGATGGCTCTGCACCCAATGGTAGCCGAAAAATCAAAGTATCGTTGCACGCACAAGACGGAAGTATGAGGGTGGCAGACCAAGTTTATAAAATAGGCTTTTATCATCACCGAGGATATGTAGAAACGCCTATCCAGACTGGGCAGTCGTCGGTAGAGTTTAATACTACAGCCCCAACACCAAAAGACTTAGAACGAGACGAAGACCGTTTTTTGATTCAAATCTGGAATAACCTGTATGCTTATCGTCATGTCGAGCCTACCAAACTTGGGTTTATGAACTGGGAGCCATCGCCACGATTTAATATGACTGCACCTTATGCCATTTTTAGTAATGACATCTTCAATCAAAGAGTTTATGATACCATGGTAGCGTTTACTAATCTACAAAATTTTGGTATGATTAACTGGGACTATGATATGAAAGGCAAGCTCGTACCGATGGTTTATGAAAGTTTGGCATTGGCTCAAAAAAAAATAGCCCCGTATAAAACACACATCGAAAATCAAACATTGAGCTTTGTAGGCGTAAGCATGGACAATGGCGCAACGTGGCTCGAACCAGGCTACCCAACACTCCCCTTTGAACAACGATACAACGGCTGGTGGATGGCCAAAAGAAAAAGAGCAGATTTGTCTTTTCCGATGGCAGTCGCTACTTATAATGCCCAACAAAAAACAATCTTAGTAGCACACCTCAGTGGTATATCAGTAAATAGTTTGTCGTACAAAATCAAAGTTAGTGTACCCAACGTTGGTACCTATATTTATGATATTATTTCAACAAAAGACCTGAATTATAGTATTTTTAAATTATAATATATCTTAAAAAAACACAAAATTACCTTCATGAGTCCAACATCAATTTATTGGTGTTGGACTTTTTTTGTTAAATTAAAGTGCTAATAATTAAATACTTGAAAATAAATTATTTAATAAACCAAAGAAACTTGAAACTATTATAAAGTTTCTTTGGTTCTGATATTATAAAAGTACAAAAGTGAGAGAACGAATTATAGATAAATCGCAGGAAATGTTTTTTAGGTATGGCATCAAAGCCGTAACCATGGACGACATTGCTCGAGAGTTGGGTATTTCCAAAAAAACGATTTATCAGCATTTTCCAGACAAAGACACTATCGTCAATGAGGGTGTACACAGCCATTTTGAAAAAGAGCGTTGTGAGTCAGAAAAAATGCAAGCCGAAGCGCCGGACCCCATCGCTGAGGTAGTGCGTGGGTCTGAAATGATGCGACAAATGCTGACAGGTATGAACCCCTGTGTGTTTTTGGACTTGAAGCGGTATTACCCAAATGCCTGGCGGTCGTTTACGGAGTTTAAGAATGGATTTATATTAGACCAGATTCGTAGAAACTTGATAAAAGGTATCGAAGCTGGCCTTTATCGTAACGACTTGAATATAGAAATATTGGCCCGACTACGCAACGAAGAGATAGAGTTTGGGTTTGACCCACAGATTTTTCCAAACAATAAATTCAACGTTTTAGAAACTCAACTATCGCTACTCGACCATTTTCTAAGGGGCATTATGACAGCACAAGGCTTGAAACTATATGAAAAATATTTACTAATGAATAATGTAAAATGAACAATGCGATACTGTCACACCTTCAAACCATTGTACATTATCAATTATACATTTATTACCCATTAACAGCCATTTTTTTTAAATTTTTATTACAATAATTATGAACAAACAAAAACTACTCTTACTATTATTATTCCCCCTCTGGGGGTTAGGGGGCTTGGGCTACGCTCAAAATCGCCTTTCGTTACAGCAGGCCGTTCAGTATGGCGTTGCCAACAACATAACTGTCAAAAACAGCCAAAGTGATGCAGCGAGCGCCGAAAGCCGTATTGGCGAAATCAGGGCCGTAGGTCTGCCACAGGTGAGCGGCTCTGTTTCGATTTTAGACAACCTTATTATTCAGCGGGCGTTTTTGCCAGCCGTATTTTTTGATCAAAATGCTCCCTCAGATGCCCCACCGATTGCAGTTCAGTTTGGCGTAAAATTTTCGGGGCAAGCTGGCGTTCAGGTAAGTCAGTTACTATTTAATGCTCAATGGTTACTTGGCCTCAAAGCTGCCGAGGCATACCGTGAACTGGCCAATAAGGCTATTACACAGACTAAAATGACAGTAGCCGAAAACGTATCGAAAGCCTACTATGGCGTGCTGATTGCAGAGGAACGTGCCAAGTTATTGGACTTAAATATTGAACGTTTGGACTCATCGCTCGTTGAGTTGAGAGGCTTAAACAAAAGCGGTTTTATCGAAAAAATTGATGTGGACAGGCTTGAAGTTACCCAAAACAACCTCAAAACCGAAAAACAAAAAGTAGCCAATCTGATTCAACTGAGCCAATATTTACTCAAATTTCAGATGGGAATGCCCCTTGAAGAGACCATTAGCCTGACCGACCGTATTTCAGACAATGACGTAGCCCGCATCGAACTCGAAGCCAAAACGGCCAACGACGGAGATTTTGGCTACGACCAACGCCCAGATTATTCGATTCTGAAAACAAACCTCAAACTGGCCGAATACGACGTAGAAAACAACAAACGAGGCTACTACCCAACAGTGGCAGCCTTTGCAGGTTATGGCTACAACACTGGTCGCAATACTTTTGGGGACGTTTTTAGCGCACCGTGGTTTAACAATGCCAATATCGGTTTGAGCGTTAATGTCCCGATTTTTGATGGATTTGCCAAAAAATACAAGATTCAACAAGCCCGTAACACAGTCCAAAAAACAAAACAAAGTATCGGATTGGTTGAGCAGAGTATTGATTTGCAAATAAAAAGTGCTAATATCACTATCATAAACGGCCTCGAAACCCTCAAAACACAAAAACGTAATTTAGATTTGGCACAAGAAATTGTGCGGGTCAGTAAAATCAAATACAAGGCTGGCTCTGGCTCAAACATCGAGGTCATCAGTGCCGAAGCCAGTCTGAAAGAATCACAAACCAATTACTTTGCCGCCTTGTACGATTTGTTATTGGCAAAAGTAGATTTGGATAAAGCAAAAGGAAAATTACAACGATAACAAGCCCCCTAACCCCCAGAGGGAAAGTTATTTATAGGGTGCTTTTAATTTTTTACAACAAACACACTTTTTTTATGAATACCATAACAAAAAATATTTTCCATAAACCAGTTTATGCAATTAAAGGTATAGCTTTGATTTTAATATTCACCCTCTGGGGGTTGGGGGGCTGTTCGTCTGCCTCCGACAACTCTTTGGCTGGCAAGAAAAAGCAACTCTCTGAACTCAAAACACAGGCCAAAGCACTGACAGCCCAAATAGCCACACTCGATGCCGAAGTCAAACAACTTGACCCATCGCTGCGTGCTGCCGAAAAAATAATTCCAGTTGTTACCCAAATCCTAACTACCCGTAGTTTTCAGAGTTTTATCAAAATTCAGGGAACTGTTGAAACAAAAAATACTGCTACCGCCACTCCACGTATGCCCGGTACCTACACGGCTGTATATGTAAAAGAAGGACAGAGCGTAAGAGCAGGGCAGTTGTTGGCCAAAATCGATAATTCTGTTTTGCGTGATCAGCTCTCGGCCATCAATCAACAATTAGAGTTGGTCAATACCGTTTATGAAAAACAAAAAGGACTTTGGGACCAAAAAATTGGTACAGAGATTCAGTATTTACAAGCCAAAAACAACAAAGAATCGCTCGAAAAAAACATAGCCGTCATCAAAACACAAGGCGATATGTACAACGTTTATGCTCCCATCAGCGGGGCTGTTGAGCGAGTGATGGCCAAAATGGGCGAGGTAGCCATGCCCGGTATGCCGCTGGCGAGTATCATTAACTTGGGCGGTCTGAAAGCATCGGCCAATGTGCCTGATACATATTTGAGCAATATCAAAATGGGTGATGCCGTCAGAGTGTCGCTGCCCGACATTGGCAAAGAACTCAATGCACGAGTTACTTTTATTAGTAAATTGGTCAATCCAGCCAATCGTACTTTCAAAATCGAAGCAGCCATACCTACTACCGCCGACATGAAGCCCAACATGGTGTCTGTCTTAAACATTGCCGACATAAACAAATCTAATGTGCTGATTATCAAGCAAAACTACATTCAGAATACCGAAAATGGTGATGTAGTTTATGTGGCCGTAACCGAAGGAAATAAAAAAGTGGCCAAAGCCAAGAGCATCAAAACAGGCGTAAGCTACAATGGCGACATAGAAATAGTAAGCGGCCTTTCGGCTGGCGACTTGATTATTATAGAAGGCTATCAAGATTTGGTGGACGGGCAAGTGATTCAATTGTGAATGAATGAATGATAGAATGAGCGATTTTCTAATTATTCATTCTATCATTCATTCACTCAGCCATTCAAAATTAAGAAAACATGACAACATTAAAAGATTTCGCAATCACTCGCTGGTGCTTAGACAACAAAACGACCGTCTATTTGTTCACCGCATTTATCTCAATTACAGGGCTTTATGTCTATCTGACAATGCCCAAAGAGCAGTTTCCAGAAATTGCGCTACCGACGGTTATCGTCTCAACGATTTATCCTGGCGCAAGCCCGTCCGACATTGAGACGATTATAACTAAGCCCATCGAAAAACAACTCAAAGCGGCTACTGGCGTAACCAAAGTCAAGTCCAATTCGATTCAGGACTTTTCGTTGATTACCGTAGAGTTTAGTGCCGATATTACCTCACAAATTGCCAAACAACGGGTGTCTGATGCCGTAGATAAGGCCAAAGCCAATCTACCCACCGACCGCAAACAAGAACCTTCGGTGCAGGCCGTAAACTTTTCGGAATTTCCGATTATGAATATCAATCTGGCGGGTAATTATTCTCTAAAAAAATTAAAAGACTATGCCGACCAACTCAAAGACGAAATCGAAGCCTTGCCCGAAATTACTCGTGTCGATATTGTAGGTGCGCTCGACCGTGAGGTACAGATTAACCTCGACTTATATAAAATGCAAGCCGCTGGCGTTACTTTTTATGACATTCAGTCGGCTATTCAGGGAGAGAATATCAACATTTCGGGTGGCGAACTGAATGTGGACAACGTACGCCGTAACCTGCGAGTAGTGGGCGAGTTTAAGGACGTAAACCAACTCAATAATGTCATCATTCGGTCTTCGACGGGTGCAACACTGCGCTTGGCCGAAATTGCCGAAATCAAAGACGCTTATGCCGACAAACAAAGCTACGCTCGCTTGGACGGCAAAACGGTTATTACGCTCAACGTCATCAAGCGTGGTGGCGAAAACCTCATCATTGCTGCCGATGCAATTAAGACTATTCTGAAAAAATACGAAGAAACCAAATTTCCAGATGGCCTCAAAGTGAGTTTAACCAGCGATAGTTCGGAGCGTACACAGGTAGAACTAAATGACTTGCTGAATACCGTTATTCTCGGTTTTATATTTGTGGTACTGGTTCTGATGTTTTTTATGGGTGTTACCGATGCTATTTTTGTGGGACTTTCGGTTCCGCTCTCTACGCTCGTTGCTTTTGTACTTTTTCCAGTTATTGCGGGTGTTACGGGTATTACTTTTACGCTCAATACTATCGTACTTTTTGCCTTTTTGTTGGGGTTGGGTATTGTGGTAGATGATGCGATTGTGGTCATCGAAAATGCCCACCGAATATACAACGACGACAAAAAACTCACCCGAACCGAGGCCATTTCTTATGCAGCAGGCGAGGTTTTTGTGCCAGTACTATCGGGAACACTCACTACGATTGCGCCATTTTT
>JAYVJH010000119.1:0-16785 GCA_043769455.1 Runella sp.
TTGTATCTGATGTCGTTGGCGCGGGGCTATGATATTTTGGGGCGAATGGGCTACAAAAAAGCCATCGTTTATGGTCTCATGCTGTCGGTTGTTGGGGCTTTGATAATGATACCAGCCATCAACAGCGGCTCGTATTGGTTTATTTTGGGTGCTTTTTTTGTAATTGCATTGGGCTTTTCGTTGCAACAAACTGGCGCGCAACCTTTTGCTATTGCACTCGGCGACCCTGCCTCTGGCTCACACCGCCTCAATATGGCAGGCGGGGTCAATTCGCTCGGTACAACGCTTGGGCCTCTTATCGTTTCTATCTTACTTTTTGGTAGTGTAGCTGGTGCCGCCGCTGCCGATATTTCTAAAATCAACACCTTGTATATAGTGCTGGCGGTGGTGTTTGTGCTGGCTATTGGCGTGTTGTCTTTTGGTAAATTGCCTTCGGGTAAGTCAGATGACGACTCGCTCGAATCGTCGGGTAAGGCCACGCAGGTATTGATAGCCATGACGGGCTTATTGGCACTGGTTATTGTTATCGGAATGTTGGGCGTTGTTACTAAAATGGCGGCTATCACGATTGCGATGATAGGTGTTTTGGCTATTTTGCTGTATGCTTATTTCGATTCACAGAAAAATCCAGCGGGCTGGGGTGCCATGCAATACGGCCAGTTGGTGCTGGGTATGATTGCCATATTTGTCTATGTCGGTGTCGAAGTAACGATACAGTCAAACATGGGTGCATTGTTTGCCAAGCCCGAGTTTGGCGGCCTGACTGAATCGCAGATTGACCCTTATATTTCGCTCTATTGGGGTAGCCTAATGGTTGGCCGTTGGATGGGTGGCGTAGCTGTTTTTAATCTAAAAGGCACAACCAAAACTATCGCCAACGTTGTCGTTCCGATACTGGCTTTTGCATTAGTGTTGGGTGTCAATATGTTAAAAGGCAACAATGTAAGCGATTTGTATTCGTATATTGTCTGTGTTGGTATCTTGATAGCCGTTATGTTTTATGGTCAAGAAAAACCAGCTAAAACGTTGCTCGCTGTAAGCGTGTTTGGTATGGTAGCTATGGTCGTTGGCGTGATGACCACTGGCACAATCGCTACTTATGCCTTCTTGTGTGGTGGTTTGTGTTGCTCGGTTATGTGGCCTTGTATTTTTTCGTTGGCGGTAGCAGGTTTAGGCAAATATACTCCACAAGGCTCAGGCTTTTTGATTATGATGATTTTGGGCGGTGCGCTCATTCCACCATTTCAGGGTGGTTTGGCCGATACATCGGTAGGTATTCATGCCTCATACTGGGTAGCAGCGGCTTGTTTTGTTTATACAGCTTGGTATGCCATCAAAGTAAAAGGTATTCTCAAAGCCCAAGGTATAGATTTTGAGTCTATCGAAGGTGGAGGCGGGCATTAGTGGAGCGATGACTTCGCTTTTTAGAACCGCAAAATGTAAAATAAAAAATATCAATTAAAAGCCCCTCCCTTCGGGGTTGGGGGCAGACAGTACATTATGCAAAAACATATTTTAGTAATACCAGGCGATGGTATCGGTAAAGAAGTAACGGTAGTGAGTCAGAAAGTATTGGTACGCATTGCCGAAAGATTTGGGCATCAATTTACATTTGACGAAGCACTTATCGGCCATGAGGCCATTGAAGCTACAGGTAACCCATTGCCACAAGAAACGATTGATAAATCAAAAGCGGCTGATGCGATATTGTTTGGAGCAGTCGGCCACCCCAAATACGACAACGACCCATCGGCCAAAGTACGACCAGAACAAGGGCTGCTGGGTATCAGAAAAGCATTGGGACTTTATGCTAATTTGCGACCTATTAAGTTATTTGACGAGCTGTTGAGCGCATCAAGCATCAAGCCCGAAATATTAAAAGGATCAGATATTTTGTTTTTTAGGGAACTCACAGGCGACATATACTTTGGAGAAAAAGGCCGAAAAGACAATGGTGACACAGCCTACGACATAGCCATTTATAGCCGCTACGAAGTAGAGCGCATAGCCCGAAAAGCCTTTGAGGCAGCCATGACTCGCCGCAAAAAATTATGCTCAGTCGATAAAGCCAATGTACTCGAAAGTAGCCGTTTGTGGCGAGAAGTAGTACAAGCTATGGCCAAACAATACCCAGAGGTCGAAGTCGAGCATCAATTTGTGGACTCGGCGGCCATGATGCTCATCAAAGACCCACGCCGCTTTGATGTGGTACTGACAGGCAATCTTTTTGGTGATATACTGACAGACGAAGCCAGCCAGATTGCTGGCTCAATGGGAATGTTGGCCTCGGCCTCAATCGGCGACACAGTTGGGTTGTACGAGCCTATACACGGGTCGGCACATGACATTACAGGCAAAGGTCTGGCCAATCCGCTGGCCTCAATTTTATCCGTGGCCTTGATGCTCGATATTTCGTTTGGCCTCAAAACCGAAGCCGAAGCCGTTATTGCGGCAGTAGAACAAACACTCAAAGATGGGTTCAGAACCCGAGACATTGCCGACTCATCGACAGCCGCTAATTTTATTTTAGGAACAGATGCCATGGGCGAAGTGGTTTTGGGGCGATTGTAAAACAAATACATAGTTTTCAAATAGACGAGTGTTATGCTACTTACACCAGTAAATTCATACTAAGTTAAGTTACAGCAACGAACTATAATATCAATTTGAGTATCTTTACGACCGAATTATTATAACCTGATAATGACTGAATCAATATACATAAAAAATTTAGGACCAGTAAAAGACATTTATATTGAAAATATTAAGCCATTTACGGTTCTTATTGGGGAGTCTGGTAGTGGAAAAAGTACCCTAATGAAAGCCATTGCTCTGATGAGATGGATATATAAAATGCATAATATTCGTTCCTATTTAAAACATAGTAACATCTCTAAATCTCCTTTCAGATGGAGAATGGAGACCTATCTAAAGAATTGCGGGTTTGAACAATTCATAAAAACTGATACCGAAATAATTTATACTACGAATTTTGAATCAGGGAAGTCATATCAAACTAAATTTATTAGAAATAAACTTTTAGGCACATCAAACAAAGAGTTAAGGAATGAATTAATAAATAAAGAAGATATTTGCTTTAATAAAATAAGTTTTGTGTCCGAAACGAGAAACATTATACCCTTATGGTCTGATAAAGGTGCTTCATTTACTGGAGGATACTTAGGTTTTTATTTTCACGAGGTATATAGAGATTTTGTTTTGGCTTCTGAAACTTTGAGGGAACTGGAATTGCCATTTTTAAATTTAAAATTTGCAATAAAAAAGACTAATTCAGGTAAAAAATATACAATCCAATCAAGCACCAATGATGTTTTTGAAATTGACTTTAAAAACAGTTCTTCTGGTACACAGACTTCGGTACCAATATCACTTATTGCACAATACTTTTCTAAAAAATTCAACTTTGAAGATGCCTTTAATCGGTCTGTGTTGAATTATTTATCTAATACAGATAACTTAACAGATTTTAAAGCTGTTAAAAATCTAAGTGAAATAAATAAGAAAATATTTATCCATATCGAAGAACCTGAACTAAGTCTTTTCCCCGACGCTCAAACCCAGTTAATTAATGATTTAGTAAATAAATGTTTTATCACAAATGATAATTCTATTGAATTATTCTTATCTACCCACAGTCCCTATATCATCAATCATCTAAATTTACTCCTCAAGGCTTTCGATAAAGACAAACTTATTGGTGGTGCTAAAATTGATTATGACAAATTAGCGGTTTATCAAGTTGTTAATGGCAAACTTGAAAACTTAATGACACAAAATGAGAGGCTGGTAAACACAAACCCTCTTTCAGAAACTATTAACAATATTTATGACCAATACGCAGCACTTGATTAGTTTATGGAAACACGATTAAGAAATGACTTCACGGCTCACTATGGCTTACCTGTTGCCACAATTGCCAATATATCGGCAACTACCACAGCCTCTTATTTTGAGTTGAAAGACGATAATAATTTTATCTATACTATTAATGGTCAAGGGGTTGCTAAATATTCTAATGAAAATGCGATAAATATAACGGTTATCAATTATGAATATTTTTTCGATTCTCTTCCGCCTGTATTCATTCAAGGGAAAGAAAAATGTGATTTAATAGTTCACGACGACAATCAACGATATATTTTACTTAATGAACTGACTGACACTCTTCCAGTTTATGTATTCCCTTTTATAAATACGCAAGGGCAACAGCCTGGAAAAAGGCAAAAAGCTATTTCACAATTATTGTCATCGCTTACACTGACAATGAATGTTCCTACTATTGCAGCATTTGCGGATACTCATACATTCAAACATTGTTGCTTTTTTAGTAAACAATCAATGTCCCCACCTACTATAACTGCTACAACTGCATTTAATAGATTAGGAACATTAGTTAGGGGTGGATTTAGAATGTCAAATCCAGATATGGAAGCATTTGGGTTTGAATTTTGGGAATATTCGGGCAACCAAGTTTATAGCTTCTTAGACTGAAAGGTAGATACAAAGTACAAACTCTAAACCCAAAAAGACAAAGTAGTTAACAATAATACCATAAAAACAGTCAATGAATCGTACCGAAAATTTAAAAAAACTCGAAACAACACATTTTGACATTTGCATCATAGGTGCGGGAGCCAGTGGTGCAGGTTGCGCCTTAGATGCCGCCTTGCGAGGCTACAAAGTGGCCTTGATTGACAAAAATGACTTTGCAGCCGAAACATCATCTCGCTCCACAAAACTGATTCATGGAGGAGTGCGGTATTTGGAACAGGCTTTCAAAAATCTTGATTTTGCCCAACTCACTCAGGTTAAGCACGGCCTCGAAGAGCGGCATACGGTGCTAAGAAATGCCCCACATTTAGCACAGCCCTTAGCCCTAATTACACCAGTTTTTAGTTGGATTGAAGGGCTATATTTTACCATTGGGCTGAAAATTTATGGCTGGTTTGCCAAAAACGACCCGCTACCTACAAGTCAATGGCTCAACAGAAAAGAGACCTTTGACATCATGCCTACTCTCAACAAACGCACCCACAGCGCAGTGATGTATTACGATGGGCAGTTGGACGATGCTCGTTATTGCTTGGCTTTAGCACAGTCGGCCAACGAGGCCGGCGTGGTGGTGGTCAATCATACCGAAGTAATTGGTTTTGAGAAAGATAGTAGTGGAAAACTAACAGGGGTAAAGGTCGTAAGTCGTGAGTCGTTAGTCGTTGGTTTTGAAACAGACCCAAGACCCAAGACCCAAGATCCAAGGCTAATCAAAGCCAAAATATTTATCAACTGCACAGGCCCTTATGCTGATGCAGTTCGGCTGATGGCCAATCCAGATTTAGAGAATATCATCAGACCGAGTAAAGGCGTGCATTTGATGCTGCCCAAAGAAGTGCTAAACAGTGAAGCGGCCATGCTCATACCCAAAACACCCGACGGCCGAGTAGTATTTGTGATTCCGTTTGAAGGCGAAACGATGGTGGGTACAACCGACACAGACTACAATGCCCTGACCGAAGAGCCGATTTTGGAAAGTGACGAAATTGACTACCTGCTCGATACCCTCGCTCCATACATTAGCCAGCGTCCCGACCGAAGCCAAGTAAGAGCAGGATTTGGTGGACTACGGCCATTGATAAAATCGGGTTCGACCAAAAGCACCAAAAAACTCGTCAGAGATCATGAAGTAGAACATGACGAAGCCTCAAATTTGGTGAGTTTATTGGGTGGTAAATGGACTACCTACCGACTTATGGCCAAAGACACGATTGATAAAATAGGCGAACTTTTAGGCAATGAAACCAAATGTACGACTACCGAATATTTGCTTTGGGGAGCGGCTGGTTATGATTTTGAAAACTGGAAAACCATTGCTCAACAACATAGTTTAGAACCAGAAACAGCCCAACATTTATTGAAAAAATATGGAAACAAAGCCGATTTAGTTTTAGAATTATTGAAAGAAAATAAAAATTGGCAAACTAAACTTACTAAAAGTCAGCCATATATACAAGCCGAGGTAATATATCAGGCCAGAAACGAAATGGCTTGTACGCTACGAGATGTTCTGGCTCGCCGTATGAGACTTGAACTCAAAGACTGGCAGACGACACTTGATGTATTGCCAACAGTTGCCGACCTCATGCAGCCAGAATTGGGCTGGACTGATTCTGAAAAAACGACACAAATAAAAAATTATCGCTCAGAATTACAGCGGTTTGTGGCTTTGTAAATTTGATTATGTTTAGTTTAATTGAACGTTGCTAATCTGTAACATCTAAGCCTTTCTGTTTAACAGGCCGCCCCGATGGGGCTTTACTACCATTCAATTACTCATTTTAATTACCGACAGTACACACCTACGGTGTTATCCCATAGTTGCGTAACTTAACTTACTGATTTTTTAAGTACTTATTCAAAACTAATACGGTGTTTTAATTTTGATAACTTGCTGATTAACAGCATTGTATTTAACTCACGACACCGTACTATATACTCACGACTCCTTAACTCACAACACAGGACTTTAAAGTACATCAATCTTCTAAAACATTGGCCACAAAAGCTACTTTGAGCAATAGTGCAAAAAGCAGTAAAATTATAGCCCAATATAAATAGATTCGGTAATAGTCTTTGACTTCTTGATAGCTACGAGACTGGATTTTTACTTTTTCTAATTGGTCAATTTGAGCAAATACTTGGCTTAATGTTGCGTTATTGGTAGCCCTAAAAAACTGGCCATTGGTCGCTGCTGCAATTTTTTGAAGTATGCCTTCATCGGACAAGTTTTGTGATATTGCTACCGTTGAATCTATTTTGTTGATACTACCTTGCGGTTTGCCTACTGCAATGGTATATACTTTTATGCCAAACGCCTGCGCCAGTTTGGCGGCAGTAACAGGGTCTATGTTTCCTGCTGTATTTTCGCCATCACTTAGTAGTACAATTACTTTTGAACGAGATTTACTTTCTCGCAACCGATTGATAGACACCGCCAAAGCACTACCAATAGCCGTTCCTGCGGTATTGATAGAGCGGTTGCTTATGTCGTCCAGAAAAGTATAAAGCAAGTCATAGTCAGTCGTGATGGGGCAAAGTGTAAAAGCCTCTCCTGCAAAAATAACAAGCCCAATACGATCTTGTAAGCGACCTTTTACGAAGTTGGTAGCTACTGTTTTGGCAGCGGCCAGTCGGCTGGGCAATAGGTCTTTTTCTAACATAGATTCTGAAACGTCAACGGCAAGTACAATGTCAATGGCTTCTGCGTCTTGCTCTGCAATGTTTTTGATGGTTTGTGGGCGTGCCAACGCCATTAAAATCAGACTGATACCTAAAAAAATACAAATAGGAAACAACCAACGCAATATAGCTGTCCAATCGGAGTAAGTATCTTTGCTGACCAACACTATGCTAACTTTCTGGCTATTGCCATGAAATACCCCACGCAACCACATCACGATCGGAATCCCGACTATTCCATACAAAAAATAACTATTTTCCCAATGAAGCGAGCGTAGTTTGCTGATAGTAAACCAGTCTAATGAAAGCCAATCGAACATTTTTCGGTCAAAAAAATATAAAAAACAAGATTATTTTAGCCAAAAATAAAGATATTTTGACCAAAATACGTTTTAAAAGTCAATAGTTACAAAAAATATGTATTTAGTCGTATTTTTGCTATTACAACATGATATTTTAAATATAGTAGTTATAATGAAAATAAAAGCAATTCTGAGTTTATTGTTTGCAGTAAGTCTGACTTACGCCCTCAATCGCCCGCTGGGATCATTACCTGCATTAGGGCAGTTTTTTAGTCCATTCGTTGGTTTCTGGCAAAATGCTGAAAAGACCGAAGCTCAAACTTCAATCCAACTCAAACTACAAGGGCTAAAAGGCGAAGTAACAGTACTCTACGACGACAACCGTGTACCACATATTTTTGCCGACAACGATCAAGATTTATATTTTGCACAAGGTTATGTACTGGCGCAAGATCGCCTTTGGCAAATGGATTTTTATAGCCGAGTAGCAGCAGGCCGCCTGAGCGAGGCATTAGGGCCACTTACATTGGAGTATGACAAATACAACCGCCGCCTTCAGCTACCCGAGGGCGCACAGGCTATTATGGAAAATGCCCAGAAAGACCCGACTTCAAAAATGATTGTCGATGCTTACACGGCAGGTGTCAATGCGTATATTAGCCAACTGACCTATAAAGATTATGCCATCGAATATAAATTATTGGGCTATGCCCCCGAGGCTTGGACACCACTCAAAACCGCACTCGTCGAACAAGTAATGCGTAAAGACATGAACGGACGGACAGACGACTATAAAATGAGCAATACACTGGCCAAATATGGCTCTGCTGTCATGGACGATCTTTTTCCCAACTATCCGTCCGAAGCCTCACCCATCATGCCAACTGGCACAAAATGGAACTTTACACCACTGGCAGTACCAAAAGTAGCAGAAGTGATGCAAAACGCCATTGCCGCCAATCTAAGCATAGAAGCCGAAAATCCTGGTATAGGTAGCAATAACTGGGCGGTACATGGTTCGAGAACGGTAACAGGGCTACCGATATTGGCCAGCGACCCCCATTTGGGTTTGACTTTGCCCTCGATTTGGTACCAGATGCAGCTATCATCGCCGACAGTAAACGTTTATGGGGTTTGTGTGCCAGGTTGGCCCGGGGTTGGTATTGGGTTCAACAAAGATGCAGCTTGGGGTATTACCAATGTCGGTTCAGATGTTTTTGACTTATACCAAATTAAATTTAAAGACAAAACTCAAAAACAATATTGGTACAACAACGCCTGGAAACCAACTACTACTCGGGTCAATGAGTTTAAGGTCAAAGGTTTGCCAGAGTCTATCAAAGATACCCTCGTACTGACTCACCACGGAACGGTGCTATATAGCGAAGGTCAAAAATCATTCAATAAAGAGATTCCGACAGGCCATGCAGTCAAGTGGTCGGGTACGATGGTTGGTAACTCTGTGCTGGCATTATATAAAGGCAACCGTGCCAAGACCTATGACGAATACCGAGATTTTATAAAAAACTTAGAAGCCCCAGGTTTTAATATTGCCTTTGCCAGCAACCAGAATGACGTAGTTATTACATCGCAAGGCCGCTATCCGATTCGCTCGAAAGGTCAAGGAAAATATATTTTGGACGGCTCAAATCCTGCCAATGACTGGAATGGCTATGTGCCGTTTGACCAAGTTCCTTCTGTCAAAAACCCGCCACGAGGTTTCGTGAGTTCGGCCAATCAGTTTCCAACCGACCCTACTTATCCTTATTATTTGGGTTGGAAGTTCGCCCCCAGCGAGCGAGCCATTCGCATCAACGAACGCCTAATGCAAATCAAAAAAGCAACAGTCGATAGTCTGAGACTGTTGCAAGGCGACAATTTTAGTGTAGAAGCCCGCCGTGTATTGCCCAGTTTACTGAAAATATTAGAACAAAATGCAACTTCAAAAGCCAATCCTGCTTATGTTATTTTGTCAAAATGGAACTATCGGAACGACCCCAGCGAAATAGGTGCAACGATATTTGAAAGATATATAATAGAACTCAAAGCGGCCATCTGGGACGATGAGTTTCCGATCAAAGACGAAACTGCACCCATGGCACAGCCCACCCGAGACCGTACTTGGGTGATGATGCAAAAACAGCCGACCTCAAAATGGTTTGACAACATTAACACAAAAGATAAGATAGAAACCATGACAGATATTGTAAATATAACTTTTGGGGCAACAATCGACTCTTTGACCGTGAAACACGGCATACTCAGCCCCGAAACTTGGTCTTGGGGCAAAGCCAAAGGCACAGACGTAAAGCACTTGGTGCCTGTACTTAAAGCGTTTTCAAGACATGACGTAAACTGTGGCGGCGGGGGTAGTATCGTCAATGCCACAACCGAAGCTGGCCATGGCCCATCGTGGCGTATGGTTGTGCAGACAGACAAAAATTGGCCAAAAGCTTATGGACTTTATCCAGGTGGGCAATCGGGTAGCCCAGGGTCGGCTTTTTATGACAACATGATAGACAAATGGGCCAAAGGCGAACTCAACGAGTTGGTTTTCTTGAAATCAAAAGATGAAAAACACCCCAAAATTGTATCAAAAACCGTTATCAGTCATTAGTTAAATTATACTACAACAACCAAAAAATGCTATACATACTTATCATAATCATCAGCGCAATAGCGCAGTACTTAGGGCCGTGGTGGACGATGCCCATAGTTTGTTTTTTGCTTTGTGGCTGGAAATCTGAAACAGCCAGAGGGGCTTTTGGTGTAGCCTTTGCTGCTGTTGCAACTCTTTGGCTTGTTTATGCTCTTTTTATAGATAATGCCACAGCGGGTATTATGACTCAAAGAATGGCCGCATTGTTTTTTAAAGGACAGCCTTATAATGCCTTACTTTTTTCGGCTACAGTTATCGTAGGGGGTATCGTTGCAGGTTTTGCGGGTATGGCAGGCTATTTTTGTAGAGTAGCGTTTGTGCCTGTTTTTAAAGGCCAAAAAATCTCATAAATATTCACGGCTCTCAGATTTATAAATAGTTTATTTTATAACAGAAAATATGCAGTTGATTAGCTATGTCAAAATAAACAACTTCAAAGGTTTTGGAGAAAACATCACCATTGATTTTAGCCAGCCATCTGTGTTGATTGGTCCCAATAATTCAGGAAAAACTACTGTATTACAAGCATTAGCGATGTGGAGTTCTGGTATTAAGACTTGGTTTAGAGAAAAAGGACAGAGTAAAACTAAAATAGGAACGAGCATCAACCGCTTGAGTATTACGCAAGTACCAATCAAAGAAGCAAAGTATTTTTGGCAAAATGCAAAAGTACGTACTGGCGGTGCAGTACACACCGAGTTGAAGATTACGGTAGGTTTGGTGTTTGGTGGCGAAATATGCGAGTGTACTATCATAATTCAGAGTCAATTTATTGTTTTCCAGACGAATTATCATTAAATATTTCTGGACTGTTGGCTTATGCCAGTGGCTTAGATATGAAAATTTTGTACCCCATGTCGGGAATCGCCCGTGAAGAGCCGCTCATTGCCGAAGGGCGAATCGATGTGCTAATTGGGCAAGGCCAAACGGCAGATGTACTACGCAATATCTGTTATAAAATCATTGAAAACGACGAGCGTTACCAAACCAAAGACTGGGAGACGGTTACGGATTTGGTGCAAAAATTGTTTAATATCAAACTCTTAATTCCTTATTTTAATGCAGTGCAAGGTACTATTGAACTTTCTTATCAGTCGCAAGATATAAAAGGTAAGAAAAACAAATTGGATATTGGACTTAGCGGGCGTGGTCAGCAAGAGGTGTTACTGTTGGTTGCTTATATATTTACACACAAAAAAGCAATTTTGTTGCTCGATGAACCTGACGCTCACCTTGAAATTTTGAGACAAAAACAGATTTTTAGTGTCCTAAAATATCTTGCCGAACAAAACGGAAACCAGATTATTATAGCTACTCATTCAGAGGTAATTTTGAACGAAGCATCTGACAATAACTTGGTACTCTTGATTGATGGAGAAGCCGTTAATTTGGCCAACAAAAAAACCATTAAATCGGCTTTGAAAGACTATGGTTTGGAACACTATTATAAAGCCCGAACTTGTAAGGCTGTGCTTTATGTAGAAGGAAGTACAGATGTGGAAATGTTGCGTGCTTTGGCTCAAAAGTTAAACCATTCTGCAATAAATATCCTTGATGCTAAATTATACACTTATTATGTGGCCAATAACGAGCCTTCGGCTTCATTAGACAATGAAATCGATATTGCTTCGGGCTATTACAAAAGAGCCAAAAATCATTTTCAAGCCATTCAGAATTGCGTACCAGAGCTAAAAGGAATAGGCATCTTTGACAATGATAACAATAATAAAACTGATGAAACGACAACGAACCTATCGCTGCTTTATTGGAAAAAATATGAACTCGAAAATTATTTTACCTTCTCGTATGTAATTGAAAACTATGTAGCCGATTATTTTAAAAAACAAGGCAAGACGAACATTGAACTGGGGCCAATCAGAGATAAAATTGAGCTGGCTATTGGCCGAGCTATTCTGACAGAGCTATTAAATGACAATCAACAGGCATATACTGACTATCAAAAAATGTCAAAAGAGTTACAGAAAGAAATATTTAAAAGTTTTTTGTTTAACAAAAAAACCAGTCAGTTTTTAGATGCGTGCTTCAAAAATATTTCAGAGACTTTCAAGCTGCCCATATTACTCAACAAAGGCAACTATTATGAGTTGATTGCTTTTATGAATACAATAGACATCGACCCAGAAATTGCCCAAAAACTGGAACTGCTCTCTCGTTATCTTACAGTCGATTAAGTTTAGACTTTCTACGACTTACCAATCAAATCTTCGAGCTTCTTTGTTATTTTAGTTCCAACACCAGTGCAGTCTGAGCTGGTATCTTCAATATTTTTAGGTCGTTTATCACCTCATCGGTTAGTACATTTTTGGCTTTGATTGCGCCCTTGACTACCTCGTTAAATCGCTCGGTTTTTAACACAGATTCGGTTTTGTTGGTATTGACGGCTACCATGATTGTCTGGTTGGCATCGTACCTAAAATAAACGTAAGTGCCATTATCAGGCTGAAATTGCATGAGTTTTCCCGAGTGCAAGACAGGCGTATTTTTACGATAATTGGCCAATTTTTTTACAAACTCAAAGGCTTCGTTTTCTTTGGCAGTACGGCCAGCGGCTATAAATTTGTTGAGGGAGTCGCCAGCAAAACCACCAGGAAAATCTTTGCGTACTTCGGCATCGGTCGGGTTTTTGGTGTTTTTCATCAAAATCTCTGTACCATAATAAACGTGCGGAATACCCCGAGTTGTCAATAGCATCGTTAGCCCCATTTTGTATTTGTTATAATCTTCGCCAACCATAGACAAAAATCTGTCGGTGTCGTGATTATCAAAAAACGTTACCAATTTGCTCGGGTCTTTGTAAACATAATCTTGTGCCAATGTCTGATAAAGCCTATTTAGCCCTTCGTCCCAGCCATAAGGCTGGTTTAGGGCAGCCATGAGTGCGCCACTAAGCGTAAAATCACAGGTGCTTTCGAGATTACATTTAAAGGGTACATTCAGATTGTTGCGAGTGTAATATGCCTGATTGGACACAACGTTAGCCGTTGTTTCACCAAACAAAAACATTGTAGGGTACTCGTCCATAATGGCCTTATTGCAACGATTCATAAATGGCAAGTCGTTGTATTTGTAAGTGTCTATCCGCCAAGCATCGATTCCAAATTCTTCTACATTCCAGAGAGCGTACTGTATCAAATAGTTGGCTACAAATGGGTTATGATGGTTGAGGTCGGGCAAAAATGGCACAAACCAGCCATCTGTAAAAACTTTAAGGTCTCGCTGCGAAGCATAAGGGTCGAGTAGTGGTTGGTCTTTATGAGTTGTAGTGGTTTCGGTTGGCCATTCGTTGAGCCAGTCTTTCATGGGCTTGTCTTTGAGTGTCCAATGATTGATACCTGCATGATTATAAACTGCATCTTGCACAACTTTTATGCCTTTTGAGTGAGCCGCTTTTATTAGCTTTTTATAGGCATCGTTTCCGCCCAAACGTTTGTCAATCTTGAAGTGGTCGGTAAAGCCATAGCCATGGTATGCACTTCTCATCGTGCCACCTTCGTTGGTTTGGGGTTGGTTGTTTTCGGTAACAGGACACATCCAGAGAGCCGTTACACCCAATTCGGCCAAATAATCTAAGTGATTCTGAACACCCAGCAAGTCGCCGCCGTGCCGTAGCCAAGGACTTTTGCGGTCGCTTTCGGGGTCGGCCATGTCCGCAAATTTATTGTTAGTTGGGTCGCCGTCTGAGAATCTATCGGGCATAATCAAGTATATCAAGTCAGCGGCTGAGAGTTGGAGTGGCTTGTGTTTTTTTGTTTCGAGTTTAAAATTATAAACGCTTTTTTGTTTAGCATCTACAAATACAATCGGCACATTGCCCACTTTGGTAGTAGGGGCGATTTCTAAATCTAAAAACAAATAATTAGGGTTTTCGACTTTATGAACTTTAGTCAATTTGACCCCTCCATAGTTGAGACTCACAGCCGACCGAGCTATGTTTTTGCCATATATACACAACTGTACTTTTGGGTTTTTCATACCAATCCACCAGTTAGCAGGTTGCACTCGCTCAATGTCAGGCACTTGGGCAAATGTCAGAAAAGTGCTAAATAATAGAAAGTAGGTTGTCAGTAGCTTTTTCATTTTAGATAATTAGGTAAAGTATGGTGAGTTTTGTTTTGGGTAAACATTCGATTATAATTAGTAAAAAAACTCCGTGTATCTCTCTGAAATATAAAAACTGTGTTTGGTTTTGTACGGTTATTGACCTAAAATAAACAGGTCTAAGTAGTTGCATAAGATTACCTAAGATTACAAAATAGCTGTTTTGATAGACAAGTATCTTATTATCGGTAAATTACAAATACTCGAATCTCACATCTAAAATCTCGTATCTACTTATGCTTGCATACGCAGCTTATTGGTTTGTAATCAAATTTGCTTTCTGACTGTTCCAATTCAAAAAAACGGTACTGCCGTTTTCTATTTCTACGGCTTGGTCGGGTTTGACTGATATGTCTATTTGTTCTTTGCCGTCCAGCTCACAATGAATACGCCACAGATGCCCCAAAAACGTTTTTCCTACTATTTTTGCTGGTAGCTGAAAACTATCGTTGGCTTCTTGCTTGCTGATTTGTACGTGTTCTGGTCTAACAAAAAGCAGTGCTTTGCCACTGGCAATATCGCTTTGAACAGGAATTGATGTACCATTTATTACAAAACATTGACCATCAAACATACCTGACAAAGTATTGTTTTCGCCAATAAAATCGGCCACAAATCTACTTTTTGGGTGGTCATACAGTACCTGCGGTGCATCGAGTTGTTCTATTACGCCTTTGTTCATTACCGCAATTCTGTCCGACATTGTGAGGGCTTCTTCTTGGTCGTGAGTTACAAATATAAACGTAATACCCAACTGTTGATGAAGTTGCTTCAACTCAAACTGCATTTGTTTTCTGAGTTTTAAGTCCAAGGCCGCCAGCGGTTCGTCAAGAAGTAGTACTTTGGGTTCGTTCACGATGGCTCTTGCGAGTGCAATTCGTTGCTGCTGCCCACCCGACAATTCTTTGGGTTTGCGGTTGATAAAATCGGTCATCTGTACTGTTTCAAGCACTTCCTTGACCGCTGTACTTAGCTTTTGGCCAGCAATTCCTTTTTGTTTTAATCCAAAAGCAATGTTATCAAAAACGCTCAAATGTGGAAACAAAGCATAATTCTGAAAAACGGTATTGACATTTCGCTTAAAAGACGGCAAGGGCGTAATGTCTTCGCCTTCCAAAAAAACCCGTCCAGAAGTAGGGGTTTCAAAGCCTGCAATCATACGCAAAAGCGTTGTTTTGCCACAGCCACTTGGCCCCAAAAGTGTAATAAACTCTCCTTGTCGAATCGTCAGGTTTAGTTTTGGAATAATACAGTTATTGCCAAAAAACTTTTCAACTTCTTTCAATTCAATACTGTATGTCATATTATTTTTGTGTCTCGCTCTCCAAATTTCACCGAAAGAATAAGTGTTATCAAAGAAATTATAAAAATGATGGTTGAAATGGCGTTTACTTCGGGAGTAATGCCTCGGCGAAGCATGGTATAAATTTCGATTGGCAGGGTATTGTCTCTGGCAATCAAGAAAAAAGTAACTGGTATTTCGTCTAATGACAGCGTAAAAGCCAATAGCGATGAGCCAATGATGGCCGTTTTGATGTTGGGTAATATTACTTGCCAAAACGTTTGCCATGGCGTAGAACCCAAGTCGGCAGCGGCTTCTTCGAGTGACGGGTCTAAGCGTTTGAGGCGGGCATATACTTGGGTCAAAACCATACAAATCAAAAAAGTAGTATGCCCAATGACAACCGCCGTAAGTGAAATTGGAATACCTATCAGTGGAAAAAACGAAAGCATGGCCACTCCCGTCAAAATACCCGGCAAAGTGATGGGCAGCAGTACGATTCGTTCAAAAATACGTTTTAGTTTAAAATTATTTTTATTCATCGCCAAAGCCCCCATTGTACCTATTATCAGGGCAATGAAAGTACCCGATATTCCAATCAAAACGCTGACTTTGAGCGAACTAAGCAAGGATTGATTTTGGAGCATGATGCCATACCACTTAAAAGAATAAGCCCTAATTGGAAACGAATTGACAGTATCGGCATTGAACGAATAGATAATGACGATGAGCATTGGAAAATAAATAAAAAACATGACCGATAAGGCCAAAAAGCCAATCAGAGAGTTTAGAAAGTCAATTTTTTTCATCGTTTGTCAGAATCTAAACTTGAATATTTGTTTTCGGCCCATCTGGACATTTCAAGAACTACCAAAACTACAATCAACAACACAATACCAATAGCCGAGCCAAGCGGCTTGTCGTTGGAAGTACCAAACATATTCTGAAAAATATTTGAAATAAACAGTGTATTAGAGCCTCCAAGTAGGTTTGGGGCCAGAAAGTCGCCGAGCGAAAGCACAAAAGCGAACGTACCGCCCGTAATAATACCAGGCAAACTGAGAGGCAGCACGATTTTGAAAAACGTAATAAACCGATTTGCCCCCAAGTCTTTTGAGGCTTCGACCAAGCTCTTGGGTATTTGCTCAAAGGCTGTATAAATAGGCATC
>JAYVJH010000120.1:0-4192 GCA_043769455.1 Runella sp.
TGGTTGGCAATCAATATAATAGTAATAATGAGGGCGGTCAATAAAAAAAAACGTTTGGAGAGTGTCTGTCCAGATAATAGTTTTGACACCACCTTTGTAAGTATAAACCCAAATAAGGGCAATGGTGATAAGTACAGTTACCTCAAAAGGCACTCCAAGCCCTTGAAAAATAGCGAGTTGAAGTACATTTACAGCTACATAAAGCCGAATGGCCGAGCCAACGGTTCGAGAAAATAAAAAGAAAAACGAGCCTGTTTTATAAGACCAAAAACCAAATCGTTTGTCGAGATAGCTGTAAATCGAAATCAAGTTGAGGCGATAGTACATTGGCATCAGTACAGTAGCAATAAACAAATAACCAAAAGCATAGCCCAACACAACCTGAAAATACGAAAAATTGATATTGGCAACCGCCCCAGGCACAGACACAAAAGTAACCCCCGAAATAGAAGTACCAATCATACCAAAAGCGACCAAGTACCAAGGTGATTGTTTGTTGGCAGTAAAAAAATCGTTGGTATCGGCACCTTTTGATGTGTAGTGGGCAATGACTATAAGCAAGCCAAAATAGATAACGAGAAGCGTGAGAGCAATAAAAGGAGACATGAGGTTTTAAAGGTTAGGCGAATAAGTGAGTTATTTTTGCCAAAATTCATACTTTTTCTTAAATTTGCTACACAAAACCAGAAAATATTACAGATGCAGTTGTTTGAAACCCTCCCCGACGTAGCCGTCATAGATGAAGTAGTAGAAGAAATTGTAACAACCGATACCCATTCATTGGTAGTTTATAACGATGAAGTGAATACTTTTGAGTTTGTAATCGAAACGCTGATAGACGTTTGCGCTCACGAAGCCAACCAAGCCGAGCAATGTACGATGATTATTCACTTTAAAGGTAAGTGTGCTGTCAAAAATGGTTCGTGGGACGAGCTGGTATCGATGCGAAACGAAATATGCAGACGGGGGATTTCGGCTGAAGTTTTTAAGAATTAACAAATTTAAGTAGTCGTGAGTGTATAGTACGGTGTCGTGAGTTAAATACAATACTGTAAATCAGTAAGTTATCAAAATAAAAATACCGTATTACTTTTGAATAAGTACTTATGTTGTGCCACAAAGGCATAAAGAAAAATTGAGTGCCTTAGTGCCTTTGTGGCCAATAAAATAAAAGCAGTAAAAAATTGTGAACTTCCCCTCAAAACTAATAGAAGATGCTGTAAATGAAGTATCTAAGCTACCCGGTATAGGCAAAAAGACGGCGCTACGGTTGGTGCTACATCTACTCAAAAAAGACGAAATTCAGACCCAATTACTTACAGATGCACTGTTGGCCGTCCGTACCAAAACTCAAAATTGTAAAAAATGTCATAATATTTCAGATAGTGAACTCTGCGGAATATGTGGCAGTGCCAAACGTGACCAGTCGTTGGTTTGTATCGTTGAAGACACCCGTGACGTGTTGGCCATCGAAAACACCAATCAGTACAATGGCCTGTATCACGTGCTGGGTGGTATTATATCGCCTATCGAGGGCATTGGCCCATCAGATTTAAAAATAGAATCGTTATTTGAACGACTACGCAACCCCGAAAGCGAAGCCAAAGAAATAATATTGGGACTTAGCCCAACCATGGAAGGCGATACCACTTCTTTTTATCTTCAAAAAAAACTCAAAACCTTCTCCCTCAAAATCTCGACTATCGCACGGGGTATTCCGATTGGTGGCGACTTAGAATACGCCGACGAAGTAACCCTCGGGCGTAGCATTGTGAGCCGTGTGGTTTATGATTAAGACTAAATTTTTTGTTGCGTTTTTAAAGCATAGACCCATTTTGAAATAAGTGATATTGTTTTTTTGTGCATCTAATTAAGTGGAAATACGCTTTGAAATATTACAGAACTATTGCACAGAGATTCACTGAGAAAAAGGGAGATACACAGAGAAGAAGTACTAAAAAAGTTCCGTGTATCTCTTTTAAAACTCCGTGAATCTCTGTGTAATAAAAAAAACAACTCTTGTTTTATACGACCACGTACCCAAACTAAACAGGTCTATACTTTAAAACGTTATCAAATTTTTACGACCAATCAGTATATTGTGCCGATGAAATACTTTGCATGGCAAATGTATTCCCGATTTTATTTGTGAAAAACTTTACTGATTATACATCTGAAGAATTTGCTACTGAGCCGCTTTTTATAAGGTGGGTTCAGCAGCCTAACGATGACGAACTTGCCAATTTTTGGAATTTGTACTCAAACAAAAACCCCCACAAACACAACGATATAGCCGAAGCCAAGATTATAGTAAAAGACATTACCGAACAATTTGAGAATTTGGAGGCAGTCGAAAACAAGAATCTATGGCACCGAATCCAAACCAGTGTATCGCACTTGCCCGAAATTGACGAGTTGGACTCTCATCTAAAACCCATAGCCTCTACTATTTATTTTACTCGCTGGATTATAGCCATTTGTATGATTATAGGTTTTTTAATATGGATTTTGTTTTATTAAGGTAGAATTTAATGCTGGATTTCTTTAATGTAAGTATTCGCAAAAAAATTAAATTTTATCTTTATTTATTTACACAATTCTACCTTTTTACTATGAGAAAAACAATTACATTTTTTCGACATTACCTCATACTGGCACTGATGCTGGCTTGGGTTGGGTCGGCTGGTGCAACGACAACCGACAAAACGGTGTCTGGCAAAATCCTGTCTGGCGATGACAACGCTCCGCTACCAGGGGTGAGTATCGTTGTCAAAGGCACAACGATAGGTACAAATACCGATTCTGACGGTAACTATAAAATCAATGTAGCTACTGACAAAGCCGTGTTGGTGTTTTCGGCAGTAGGTTTTGTAGCCCAAGAAATAACGGTTGGTAGTCGTTCGGTCATTAATCTTACGCTCAACACTGATTCAAAAATTTTGAACGAAGTGGTCGTTGTAGGGTATGGTACTCAGAAAAAGAGCCAGCTAACGGGAGCGATTTCGTCGGTAAGTGCCAAGCAAATGACCGAAATGCCAATCACCAGTTTGGCTCAAGCCATGCAAGGCCGTGTGGCAGGTGTGGACGTGTCGCAGTCTGGCTCAAAGCCAGGTGCTGTGCCTAAGGTTTTGATTCGTGGGCGGCGGTCGTTTAATGCAGGTAACGACCCGCTTTATGTTGTCGATGGAATACCGCTTTCGGCTGGTTATGAAGACATCAACCCCAATGATATTCAGAGCATGGAAATCTTGAAAGATGCCTCAGCAGCAGCTATTTATGGTGCAAGAGGTGCAAATGGTGTGGTACTCGTAACAACAAAGCGTGGTGGCATAAAAGGTAAAACAACGGTTACTTACGATACTTATGTAGGTAGTACGCAGGCTTTGGACAAAGTGCGCTTATTTAATGGTACTGAGTTTCAAGAGTACGTTCGTGAGGCATACCGTGCAACGGGGCTTTATAACGATGCCAGCGGCAAACCTGTTCCTTCGGGTATTGCCGACAGTTTTGCAGACTCAAAAGTAGCAGTTTTGGGTGGCGACCCTGCGGTTGCAGATGGTATTGCCAACAATCGTAACACAGATTGGCAATCGTTGATGCTTCAAACAGGTTTGCAACAAAACCACTCAATTGGCGTACAAGGTGGCAATGACAAAACACAGTTTTATATTTCGGGTGGTTTCTTTCAAGACAAAGGTATTACAGAAGGCTTGGATTTTACTCGTTTGTCATTAAGGGTCAATATCGACCATCAAATAACAAAGGGGTTGAAAGTAGGTATTTCCTCTTATGTCATGAACAGCATCAGAAACGGTGCGAGCCTTAATCCTTATGGGTTTTCGTTACAACAAAATCCACTGGGTAATCCTTACAACGCCGATGGAACACTCAAGTTTGCGACAACCAACGATCCACTTTTGACCAATCCACTTTTTGAGGTCATTCCTGGCGCACAGGTGGATAACATCAAAAAATACCGTATTTTTAATAGCTTGTTTGCCGAACTGAAAATCATGGACGGTTTGATGTTTAGAACTAATTTTGGTCCAGATTTTACTATTTCGAGAGCAGGTCGATTTATTGGATCAGCCACTAACAGCAGTAAATTGGGTAGTGCCAATGCTTCAACAGAAAGCCAATTTGGGTTTAACTATACATTGGAAAATATCTTGACTTACACCAAAACCTTCAA
>JAYVJH010000121.1:0-7307 GCA_043769455.1 Runella sp.
ATAACTCCCTAACGGCCTGCACTATATTTTCACGGTTTGCGCCTACCAATTTTACAGTGCCAGCATCAACGGCCTCGGGGCGTTCGGTGGTATCTCGCATTACGAGTACGGGCTTACCCAAACTCGGCGCTTCTTCTTGTACGCCACCTGAGTCGGTCAAAATCACCCAAGACTGTTTCATCGCAAACACAAAATCGGCATAGTCCATTGGAGCAGGTAGATGTACGTTTGGCAAGTCGCCAAGTAGTTCATATACAGGCTTTTGGACATTGGGATTGAGGTGAACAGGATATACAATTTGAAGGTCGGGGTAGCTTTCAGCCAGTTCTTTGAGACCACTACAAATCTGAATAAAACCATCTCCAAAGTTTTCTCGGCGGTGGCCTGTTACGAGTAGAATTTTATTTTTTAAATTAAAAATAGCCTGTGTTTTTTCATCAATTTTATCTGAAAAACCATTGACTTTATCGCTCACATACAGAAGCGCATCGATGACGGTATTGCCTGTAAGAATAATCTTTGACTTATCGATACCTTCCTTCAAAAGGATTTGTACGTTTCGGGGAGTAGGAGCAAAATAAAAATCGGTAAGGCGGTCGGTCAAAACCCGATTGGCTTCTTCTGGAAATGGCGACTGTAAATTGCCTGTTCGTAGCCCAGCCTCAACGTGGCCAATCTTGATACCCGCATAAAAGGCCGCCAATGAAGTAGCCAGACACGTAGTAGTGTCGCCATGGACAAGTACAACATCGGGCTTAAAAGTTTTGAACAATTCACGCAAGCCCGTCAAGATTTTACAGGTAATGTCGGTCAAATCTTGGCCTGCTTGCATGATGTCGAGGTCGTAGTCGGGCTTTAAGCCAAAGAGTTCGAGGACTTGGTCGAGCATCTCACGGTGCTGGCCTGTTACACAAAAACGATGCTCAATACCTTCGGCTTCATTCAATTTCTGGACTAATACAGCCATTTTGATAGCCTCGGGACGAGTACCAAATACAGTTAAGATTTTCATTGGGCTTTGTATGCAATGTATATTTTTTCAGTTGCACCAATACCAAAACGCTTGCCATCAATTTGTTGTGCATAGCTATCGTTTTCTACTACAAATCCCTGCGCTCTGAGGCGGTCGGCATAGTCGGCACCATAATACCAGCGTTGGTCGTGGCCATGGTAGAGTTTTTGTTTTTGGTCTTGGGTCAAATTGGTATCTGAAAATGATTTTTCTTGACCAAGATTGATGGGGTCATGGAAAACGGCATAACCACCAGGCTTGAGCGTACGATAGACCTCTCTGATGGCTTTGGCATCGTCGGGAACCATGACCAAAATACCTACGGCAATAATTACATCGAAAGCGTTATCGTCAAATTTAATGTCATCGATAGACATCACATAGTCGGGCTGAACAGTAATGCTGCTCGTAAACGAGGTCATGTAGTCGGCAGTAACGTAGTCAATATACGGGTTGGCTTTGATACTCGGAATGAGACAAATATCTGGCGCAAAGTGTAGTACACGCTTACGTGGGGCTTCATAAAAACCGAGCTTATCCCGTAAATTGAGATAAATATAGCGGTGGCGTTCGAGCGACTTGCAATCGGGGCAGTAGGCATTTTGACGATACCTGAATGGCATAAAAGCTTTGAACTTTCCGCCACAAATAGGACACTCAACGGCTTCGCCTTGCCGATAAGGCATAGCCTTGATTTGAAATCTAAGATTACGAACAGGCTGCAGGACAACGTCGCCTAATAGTTTTTTTAGAATTTGCTTCATAATTTACTCAAACATCAAATAAAGTGTAATGCTGTGGGTGGTGAGACGGCTAATACCCAGCGTAGTGGGGTTGTCGGACGGTTTGTACATATTGACTAATCCTGTCGAAAACCGCAGTTCAGGGGTCAGTTTGGTATAGGGCAAAAATTGTTCGAGACCAAAACCATAGTCGAGTGTCAGATCGGTAGTTCGGGTTGTGAGGCGTTCTGTACCAGATAGTTGCCTACGGCGGACGTTAGTCTCAAAACCAAAAGTCAAACCTGCTACCATGTACATTCGGCTGTTCATGCGGCGTTGCGACTTGTATTTGAGCAACACTGGAATCTCTATCCAAGTCGCTTCTCTGATTTCTTGCCGACTGCTTCCTTTCAAAAATTTATACTCCACCACTCGCTCATACAACGATATTGAGGGTGTTGAGCGCAAATCCCAGTGGTCATTCAAAAATTTATTGAACACAAAGCCCATTCTAAAACCCTTCGTAACAGGTGCTGTGATGAGTACCGTACTGTCGGAAGCGGCCAAAAACTCGTTACTGTGCGTAACATTAAATCTTGTGCTGGGTAGCGCAAACAAAAAACCGTAGTGTATGTCTTTGTCTTCGTAGTTTTCTTGGTATTTGGGTCTATATTTTAACTCTTGTGCCAATACAGATTGACCCAATGATAGAAAAAACAAAACCAAAAAACTTACTTTTTTCCCACGTAAATTGAGCATATTCCAAATGTGAGTGTAATACATCGTGTTTGGCGGAAACCCGCCGCTTCGTAAATATTCAAAAAATCTTGCCCATCAGGAAACGCTTGTACCGATTCAGGTAGATAGGTGTAAGCCGAGGCATCTTTGGATACCAACCGCCCGATAGTGGGCAAGATGTAACGAAAATAAAAGTTATAAAATTGCTTAAACGGAAAACTTTTTGGCTTTGAAAACTCAACTACCACACAAGTACCGCCCGTTTTAAGTACCCGACACATATCTGTGAGGCCGGCGAGCAGGTTTTCAAAGTTACGAACACCAAACGAAGCCATGACGGCATCGAAGCTATTGTCGGCAAAAGCCAGTGCTTGCGAGTCGCCTGTTTGTAGAGTAATGATTTGCTCTTGACCCATTTTTTTGATTTTTTCTCTACCAACGGCCAACATTCCTTCCGAAATATCGACACCGATTATTTTTTCGGGTTTGAGCGACAGTGCCTCAATGGCAAAGTCGCCTGTGCCAGTGGCTATGTCCAAAATCGTTTTGGGAGAATCGGCTTTGAGTATTTTGACGGCCTGTTTGCGCCAATAAAAATCAATACCTGCGCTCAAAAAATGGTTCAAGAAGTCATAATTGGCCGATACATTGTCGAACATTGTGGCAATTTGTTCTCGCTTGCCTGCGGTACTTTCTTTGTATGGAACTACTGTCATGGTGTTGATTGGGAAACGTTTGTGATTTGGGGAATTAGTTTTTACTTCCAAAACGTATCAGATAAATTGTTATATCCTCGTTGTTTGATGAACTTGGCAAACTCTTTATTGTCTGTTGCCGGAAACTCTACTTGGATTTCGTCTATCATTTTTTTTAATACAATATTGCCAATTATGTCGGCGTATTTTCCTCTCAATGCTTTTTCGTACCAAGTCAAAAGATCTGTTTCGGTTACAATACTTTGAATTTTAGATTTCCAACCAATTTGGTTCAAGATTGATATAATAATTTTCTGCTCGGTATCTTTACAAACAATCACGATCCTATCTGCCGAAACAGACGAAACGATGTTTTCAGCTAATTCTTCTGTCAATGAAAGATGTTTGATTTGAATAGCCAAACCAAAATTAGCCCACATATCTAAACCTCTATCAGCCGCATTTGTAACTCCAACACGATTGATTCTTGCTTTGAGTTTTACACTTGTTTGCTGAGATGATAATTGAATAACACGATTTCCAAAATCTTCAAATTCTTTCAAAATATCTACTTTTTCTGGATTTAGGCTCACCTCAACAGAAACCTCTAATGTCTCAACTAACGCAGAAAACAAAGAATAAACAACAATTTCATATACCTTGTCAATACTTCGTCTCAAACCTGGTTCATTCCAAAACATTGATAGGAACTCGTCTAATTGAAATATATCTTTATCACGGGTCAAGGCATAGTCTAACCCTGTAGCCATTTGAGAGAACCTTTGAGCGAATTTTTGATAAATATATGCTTCTACGATACCATTTTTTTCTCTGTTTTCTTTACCCAGTTCTTCTAAAACATTGGGTGGAATGGCATTTTCGTTAAAAATATCATCTTGGTATCTGGCCGAAGACGTAGAGGTTCTACCCAAAAACTTGATACAAATAATATCTCTCCATTTTTTTGAAATGTTACGATAAGTAGGCAAATTCATAAGAACTATATCTTGCTCTATTCTGTCTCTATGTAAAATCTCTGCAATTTGAATGGGCTTATAAAGATGAACTCTTGCTTTGTCAATTATCTTGTCCAGCGACTGTTTAGCTTCTTGTATGTTCATATTAAGAATCAAAAAATGTCAGTTGGATTACTTCTTTTTCAGCAACTTTTCTATTTTGCATGGCTTTCATCATTTCACCAGCAATGGCCTTTATTACAGGCACAGAAACAGAATTGCCTGCTACTTTTCTTGCTTGTGAATAAGGCAAATTTATTTTAAATGTATCTGGAAAACCTTGTAAGCGTAGCATCTCTCTATCTGTCAAACGCCTGACACCATTCACAACCAAATAATTATAACTTCCACCTGCCCTCAATGCACAAGAATAAGGAAGCGCCGAGATATTTCCGCCAATGTTTTGATGCCAAACAGAAGGAAACGGCGGAACACCTTTTACTGCATCTTGTCTTTGTTTTTTTATGTCTTCTGAAAGAAAATAACTTTTAGGTATTTCGCTATCATTTTGTAATATTTCTGAAAGCGGCCTGTAAAAACCTAATGGCTTAGGAAACTTAAAATATATTGGCTCTAAAAATCCTACAATATAAATTCGTTCTCTTTTTTGTGGAACACCAAAATCGAGCGAATTAAACACTTTGCTGTAAACTGTGTAGCCAAGCCCTTTTAATTTTTCTATAATAACCCCAAACGTATGTCCGTTGTCGTGAGTTGTTAATCTCTTTACATTTTCCAGTAAAAATGCTTTTGGTTTTTTTGCTTCCAAAATAGCTTCAATATTAAAAAAAAGCGTTCCTCTCGTATCTGCAAACCCAAGCCCTTTTCCTGCAATACTGAACGGTTGGCATGGAAACCCAGCCAGTAAAATATCATGGTTGGGTATATTTTCGGGTTCTATCTCATTGATATCGCCGTGAGGTCTATCGCCAAAGTTTGCTTCGTACATGTCCTGTGCTGGCCTGTCCCACTCCGAGGCAAAAACAGTTTCGCAACCATAAGCCTCAAACCCAAGTCTAATACCCCCAATTCCTGCAAAAAGGTCTATTGTTTTATACTTTTCTGTCATTGCAGATTAAGCGTTGCTATGTAAATTTTAATAAAAAGTATAGTTTTGACTCTGTACACAACAGTTCTTGAAAAACCCCAAAAACCTACAATTTGTTTGCGCTCGTTTCAACGGCCTGCACAAAATCGGCGATAAGGTCATCAATATGCTCCAAACCAACCGAAATTCGGACGAGGCCAGGTGTAATACCCAAGGCTGCCTTTTCGTTGGCTTTGAGTTTGGCATGCGTTGTTGTATCGGGATTGGTAACGATGGTACGAGTATCGCCTAAGTTTGACGACAGAGTGGCAATTTGTAATGCTCCAAAAAATGCGCTCACGCGCTCAAATCCACCAGCGAGTTCTATCGTAACAATAGCGCCGCCCGCTGTCATTTGTGCTTTGGCGAGTATATGTTGTGGGTGGCTTGGCAAAAAAGGATAATTGACTTTCTGAACGCCAGCGTGAGCGTCCAAGGCTTCGGCGAGTTTTTGGGCATTTTGGCAGTGTTTTTCCATACGCAGTTCCAACGTTTCTAAGCTCTTGCTCAACACCCAAGCATTGAAAGCCGACATCGATGGGCCTGTGTGACGTGCAAAAAAACGAATCGGTTGAATCAACGCCTTTGATCCAGTCAGAACTCCTCCCAACACACGGCCTTGCCCGTCCATAAACTTTGTGGCAGAGTGTACTACCAAGTCCGAGCCAAAGTCGGCTGGAGTTTGCAAGATTGGTGTTGCGAAGCAATTATCGACATAAAAAACCAAGCTGTGCGCCTTACAAACTCTGCCTATCATGGCCAAATCGACAAGCTCTAAGCCTGGATTTGAAGGTGTTTCTAAGTAAATCATGCGGGTATTGGGCTGTACTGCTGCCTCCCAGTCGGCTTCCGAGGCGTTGGCATCGACGTAGGTGTAAGTAACGCCCCACTTAGCCAAAATAATGGTAATAATCTGATGTGCAGAGCCAAACAACGCCCGACAAGCCACCAAATGGTCGCCCGACTGCAAGATACCCGCAAAGCCCGCAAAAACCGCCGCCATACCCGTAGCAAAAGCCAGCCCATCTTCGTGTTTTTCGAGCATCACTACTTTATCTACAAACTCTTGAACCGATGGATTTGAAAATCGGCTGTAAATATTACCTTCTTCGGTTTCATCAAAAAGTGCTTTGCCTTGCTCTGCCGACTCAAAAGCGAAGCTCGAAGTCAAGAACAACGGTGTGCTGTGTTCACGGTATTGGGTTTTGGCAGTTTGGGTGCGTATGGCTTTTGTTTGGCGTTGCATAGTGTGGTTTGACAGGGAATGTATTTTATGATTTTTCTGCTAATATTGTTTTAAATTCATCTAATTTGACAACTTTGAGCGGTGGAAAATCTATATTAGGCGGATTCAAGTCATAAATGCAACTTGTCCGTCATTTTGGATTGCTTGCGAAAATACTTCATTTGGAGTTTTAAATCCAAATCTTTTTCTGGGTCGGTTATTTAATTGGTTTACTACTTGATTTACTTGTTGTTTGGTTATAAGATTAAAGTCTGATTTTTTAGGGAAATATTGCCTTACTAAACCGTTTAAATTTTCATTCGCCCCCCTTTCCCACGAATGATATGGTTTAGCAAAGAAAAAAGCAATACAAAGTGTTTTTGCAATATTCTTGTGATTAGAGAACTCCTTTCCATTATCAGTAGTAATTGTATGCAAAAAAGGCCTCCAGTCCTCTAATAACTCAACTGCTTTTGCTTCTATTACTGAGGCTTCTTTACTGTCTATTTTAGTCATTTTTAAGACACCAGTAGCCCTGTCATTGATGGTTAGTAAAGCCCCATCATGGTCTTTGCCAATGATTAAATCCATTTCTAAATCTCCAATTCGCATTTTATCTTCCACGATAGCTGGTCGCTGGCTAATATCCACTCTACCAGCAATTTGCCCTCTTTTATCCTTGGCCTGTCCCCTTTTTCTATACTTTTTCCCTTGCGTTCTAAGATGTTTATAGTAGCCACCACCTTGCTTTTTGTCATACCAAACAAACTGATATATGCGTTCAATAGATACACATTTTATACTTTCTTTTT